>CAYSAH010000163.1:5067-8170 GCA_964428945.1 uncultured Bacteroidaceae bacterium
CTGTAACTATTTGATCCGTCCTTTCTCAATACGGCCCATTCAGGATGCAGGAGTGCATCATTCGCAGACCATCCGACAGTATAATAGAGCCTTACACTTACGCCAATCTCTTTGCAGGCTTCGATCTGGGCCCCCATCAGGTCAAAATCAAGATTTGGATGCATCATCCCAATTTCTGTAGGGTAGTAGCTCCAGCTATGATGACCTTTTGCAAAGATGTTGATGGAATTAACATGTCCTGTTATCAGGGCATCCTGAAATTGTTTTTTATTAAAAAGAGCTCCGATACTATCAATTTTTTCAGAGGTATGAAAATCAAGATGGATCTGTCTGGACCCTTCCTTATATTTTGTTGTATCAAGTATTTCAGGAGTGAATTCAGTACAGGAATTAAAGTAAAAAATAAGGAAGGCAAAAAGGAGCGAAACTGGTTTCATAGAATTTTTATTTGAGGATTTCATTATAAGAAATGATCGCTTAATGATTACGAATATAAAATAAAATTGTTAGCGTGCTGTTTTCCGGGTTATTAATAAGTGCAAACAAATCAGCTCTCAATTAAATGCCAGAATCCAGATAAATTCTGTTTAATGAAAGTTATACCTGTCACATTGTCAATTTTGATTGCCTGATTCTAATTTTTCTATCTTTGCCACCATGCAAATAAGGGAATTATACGATGAGCTTGTGAAGGCATATTCCCAGGAAAACCTGAACGAATTGTCATCGGGGATCATTACCCTCTATCGCAACCAGGATGCAACGGCACTGAGAAGGATCTATGCATACATGTTCGCCGGGAGCCAGGGATCGGAAGAACGCCTGTCCAGAATTTTCACCAAGATCATTTCACATTACCACCCCGACCGGCAGGAGCAAATATATAAGGAACTGAATCATTTTCTTGAGCTTAATGATCTCCAGGGAATGATGAAGCTTGACCATATCCTGGATATTCAGAAGCTGGATATGAGCAGCAGTCCGGGACCGGACCTGGATGAAGACTTTGATTTTGAGGATGTCTGGGATTATTCGGACCTTGGTTATTCATATATTGATGATGAGGAGAGGGAAACCGATGATTATGATCCCTACATGGATATGATCATGGACCACGGCTTTATTTCGGCTGTAAAGAGGAAGGTTTACGGACATCTCAATGTCGATTTTCCAACCCACCTTTTGGCTGATATGGAATTTGTCGAGATGGCGGAATATGAGATTGAGAACCTGGATGGTATCGAATACTGTACCTATGCAAGGATCCTTGATCTTTCAGGAAACAATCTTTCGGATGTATCCCTCCTGGCTCAACTTGGTAGGCTTGAAGAGGTCTTCCTGCAGAACAACCATATCACTTACCTTGATGGCCTCAATGAACTTCCTTTTCTTCGAGTGCTTGACCTCAGTCATAACGAGGTGGACGATATCACTCCGCTTTTCGAGGTTGATACACTTGAATTCTTAAATATTATAGGAAACCGCGTACCCGCCTGGCAGCTTGAGCATTTGAGCCTTGCGGGGGTGATCATAGTATCCTGATCTAAGCCAGGGTTTCATCCAGTTCATTGATCAGATCCGCAGCGCTTTCAATGCCCACCGACATCCTGATCAATCCTTCGGCAATTCCCTCTTTCCTTCTCCCTTCGGTACCCAGGTGCCTGTGCGAAGTATGCGCGGGCGAACTGACGATGGTTTCAACGCCTCCCAGGCTCATGGAGGGTTTGATCAGCTTCAGTTTTTTCTGAAATTCAAGGCTGTCCTGCTCTTTTAGCTCGAAAGACAGCATTCCGCCAAATCCGAACATCTGTTTTTTTGCAATTGCATGGCCGGGATGTTCCGGCAGTCCGGGATAATTGACCTTTTTAACTCCCGGATGAATGGCCAGGAATTCTGCAATGGCCTGGGCATTCTTATTTATTCGCTGCACACGAACATCAAGCGTTTTCAGGCTTCTTTCGATGAGGTACAAGGTGATTGCATTCAGGCTTCCTCCGAAGTTTAGCCCGGTTCTGAGGATCTTCCGGATATTTTCCCTGTTGGAAGCAACAACACCGGCGCAGATATCACTGTGCCCACCAATATATTTTGTTGCACTGTGAAGGATAATGTCGATCCCCTGGCGAATGGGCTGCTGATTCACCGGGCTTGCAAAGGTGTTGTCGATCACAGTTTTTATACCTGCGGCCCTGGCTGCTTTAGCAACTTCTTCCAGATCTGTAATATCAAGCAGGGGATTCGAAGGTGTTTCAACATATATAAGCTTTGTGTTCGACCTTACCTCTTTCATGATATCGGAAGAATGCTGGCTTCCTGCAAAGGAGTATTCAATCCCAAACCTGGAAAGTTCGGATAGTATGAAGTTGGTGGTTCCTCCATAGAGCCCTTTTTGAAACACAAGATGGTCACCGGCGCTCAGAAAACTCATAATGGTAGTTGTAATTGCAGCCATCCCTGAACTCAGGACCAATGCATCTTCCGTTCCTTCCAGTGCTGCCATTTTAGCAGCAACAGCCTTTTCGTTAGGCGTATTCAGATACCGGGGATAAACGGTATCCTCCCGGTCGATAAAGGCATAGGAGGTTGAAGTATAAATGGGGGAGTTCACTCCTTTATTGATTTCATCTTTTATCGTCCCTGCATGTACGCATTTTGTTGGAAATTCTTTCATGGTTGATACTGTCTAAAGATTAGTGTAAAAAGTCTGTCGTTATCAGTCCTCAGTCCTTATTACTCAGTCGGCAGAGGAAAGACTTTCTGTCCCGAATCTTATCCATTGCAATGCTGTTACCATTGCCTCGGACCCTGCGCCTGGAGTGCCTCGCGTCTGGTGTGCCTTTGGTTGTGATCCTGAAGCCTGATACCTCACGCCTTGTGCCCTGGTTCCCGCAACTGATACCTGAGCCCTGCCTACTGGTTTAACAATACGCGCATCTGTTCCTTGTTCCTGTCATTTAATATATTTTTTGAATCAGGGGTATAAAGGAATTCAAGCAGATCGGCATAATGTTCAGTTACTTTTGGCCTTATAACCTTGTAAGTAGGGTTCATCAGTTTATTTTCCACGGTAAATCCTTCTCCAAGGATACCCACTGTTGCCGGG
>CAYSAH010000164.1:0-4930 GCA_964428945.1 uncultured Bacteroidaceae bacterium
TGATCGAAGAAGACCAGTATATCAGGTCCTTTCCTATCGTACTCGATGGTCTGATAAGAGTTACAAGGATGGATGCAGATGGTAATGAATTGCTGCTGTATTATCTCAGGGCCGGTGAAGTTTGCACGGTTTCCCTTAGCTGTTGTGTTGAAAGGTCCAGGAGCCGGGTAAGAGCTATCGCTGAAGAGAACTCAACCGTAATTGCCCTTCCTGTTGAACTGCTCGACAGCTGGATGTCGGAATACCAGACCTGGAAAGAGTTCGTCATGGTTTCCATGCGAAAACGTTTCGACGAGTTATTAAATACCCTCGATAGTGTTGCCTTCATGAAGATGGATGAAAGGCTGGAGCGCTTTTTCATCGACAGGTACAAGAATACCGGATCGGGCGTATACACAGGATCACACCAGGACATTGCCTCCTCACTGAGCACTTCCAGGGAAGTTATTTCCCGGCTTCTGAAGGAAATGGAACGAAAGGGAATGATCTCTATGGGACGAAATAAGATTGATTTCTCCTTTCTTATTAAGAAAATATAAACTTCCGGGTTCCCGGTCTGGCGGGAATGCACCTTCAGCAACTACACTAATGACTTTCCTTTCGAGCCTGTCTTCTTGCCCTCCCTCTGTCGTTCTGTATCTTAATAAATTCATTGCTTGATCCCCCCCTCCCCGATTTTATTTTACCTTTGTAAAAATTTCTGCCTTGATCGAGATCGGAAAATACAATGACCTGGAAATATTGCGTGAAACCAGCGTAGGACTCTTCCTTGGAGATGAGAGTGGTGAAGATGTTCTCCTGCCAAATAAATATTGTCCTGCTGAATATGAAATTGGCCAAACAATCCGGGTTTTTGTTTACCTTGACAATGAGGCCAGGAAGATTGCCACGAATCTTATTCCCGGGATACTTTTAAACGAATATGCCCTCCTGAAGGTCAAGGCAGTTGAAGACGTAGGGGCATTTTTGGATTGGGGCCTGGAAAAGGATCTGTTGGTACCATTCAGGGAACAAAGGCAAAAAATGGAGCCCGGGCGCTGGTATGTGGTATATATGGATATTGATCCGAAATCAGGAAGGCTTTTTGCCAGCAACAAAATTGAATCAAGACTCGACAATGAAACCCTTGAAATAAAAGTGGGGGACCAGGTGGATGTTCTTATCCTTCAGAAAACAGACCTTGGGTATTCAGTGATCATAAACAATAAGCATAAAGGACTTATCTACAACAATGAGATCTTCAGGACACTCAATATAGGGGAAAAACTTCCGGGCTTTGTTAAAGCGATCAGGGAAGACAATAAAGTCGATATTTCCCTCCAACCTATTGGTTACAAGGAATCTCTTGATCCACACTATGATTTAATATTGAGGGTATTAATTGAAAATGGAGGAAAGCTCTCCATGAACGATAAAAGTGCCCCCGAACTTATCTATTCAACATTCGGGATCAGCAAAAAAGCTTTCAAACGGGCTGTAGGAGCCCTCTATAAAGAGAAGATCATTGAGATAAGCGGGGATGGAATAAAGCTTTTGGAACAGGATGTATCCCAGATAAATTCCTAATACGACTTCCCTTCTTCATTGCAGTCCCTGAATAATTTAACTTTAAACTGTTTTACAAGTATATACAAGGTTTTGAAATTCCTGACTTTTAGCCTATTTTCGCCCGCTGGACCTTAACCTAAAACCTGACTGTAGTGAAAAAATATCTGTTCTTTTTTATGGGAGTAGCCATAATGCTTTACTCCTGCAACACAAAAACCAAAGAAATGAATCCCTTATTGGCAAAATTCGATACCCCTTTTGGCGTACCTCCTTTTGATAAGATCGAATATGAACACTTTATGCCAGCATTTGAAAAGGCAATGGATTTACAAAATGCCGAGATAGAGGCGATAACCGGTAATCCGGATGCCCCAACATTTGAGAACACAATAGCCGCTTTGGACTACAGCGGGGAAATATATAACCAGGTCTCAAATATATTTTACAATATCAAGTCAGCCAATACGAGCGATGAAATGCAGGCAATTGCCAAAGAGCTTGTTCCACTCACTTCGGCACACAGAAGCAATATAGATCTTAACGCTGATCTATTCCTGAGGATAAAGCGGGTTTATGAGCAAAAAGATTCACTCGACCTTACAACAGAGCAAGCTATGCTGCTTGAGAAGACCTATAAGCGTTTCATCAGAAGTGGTGCAGCACTGAATGAAGAAGACAAAGAGAATATGCGGAAGATCGATGAGAAGCTTTCGATGCTAAGCCTCCAGTTCGGGGATAATCTATTGGAAGAGACCAATAATTACCAGCTGGTTATTGAAAATGAGGAGAATCTTGCAGGCCTTCCCGTCGATGTGATCTCAACTGCTGCCGAAGCAGCAAAGGATGCGGGCATGGAAGGCAAATGGATCTTCACCCTGCACAAACCAAGCTGGATTCCATTTGTAACATACTCGGATAAAAGGGAACTGAGGGAAGAAATATACAAGGCCATGTATATGCGTTCCAACAGGGACAACGAATTTGATAATAAGGATATCATAGAGCTTATCATAAAACTTCGTACTGAAAGGGCTCAACTCCTCGGATATAAAAGCCATGCAGATTTTGTGCTCGAAGAGCGGATGGCCAAAACAGTGGACAATGTAAATGAGCTTCTTGTAAAACTCTGGACACCTGCAATCTCGAATGCAAAAAAAGAAGCTGCCATGATGCAGGAAATGATTGACAGGGAAGGTGGGAACTTCAAACTTGAATCATGGGATTGGTGGTATTATGCAGAGAAGATCCGCAAGGAGAAATATTCACTTAACGATGAGGAACTAAGGGAATATTTCAGCCTGGAAGATGTTACCAACGGGGTTTTCATGGTTATAAAAAATCTTTACGGCATTACTTTCGAGAGAAGGGATGACCTTCCTGTCTATCATGAAGATGTTATTGCCTATGAAGTAAAAAATGCTGACGGATCTCACCTGGGTGTACAATATATGGACTTCTTCCCCCGCGCAAGTAAAAATTCCGGGGCATGGAGTACAAGTTACAGAAAGCAGCAGATTCGCAGTGGCGAAAATATAAGTCCTGTCGGCTCCATTGTTTGTAACTTCTCAAAACCTGTTGGTGATAAACCGGCCCTGATCTCCTTTGATGAGGCCATGACCTATTTCCATGAAATGGGACATGCGCTACATGGTCAGTTTTCAGAATGTACCTACCCGGGAATATCAGGTTCCAGTGTTGCAAGGGACTTTGTTGAATTGGCATCGCAAATCATGGAAAACTGGGCGGAAAACAGGGAAGTTTTAATGAAATATGCGAAACATTACAAAACCGGGGATCCAATTCCAGAAGAGTTACTGGATAAACTTGAAGCCAGCAGCAAGTTCAACATGGGATTTACAACAACGGAATATCTTGCAGCATCCATACTCGATATGAAATATCACTCTATTGATGCGGTAAAGGATATTGATGTGAATACATTCGAAGATAAGGCAATGGAAGAGGCAGGGTTGATCGAAGAGATCCTCCCACGGTATAAATCGTCCTATTTCAGTCATATATTTTCAGGTGGATATTCTGCGGGCTACTACAGCTATATCTGGTCGGAAGTTTTAGACAAAGATGCATTCAATGCTTTTGTTGAATCAGGAGACCTGTTCAACCAGGAACTTGCAAATTCATTCCGGGCAAATATCCTGGCTAAGGGAGGAAGCATGGAACCCATGGAGATGTACCTCTCCTTCAGGGGTAAGGAACCTGATGTAAACGCTTTGCTGAAAGCACGAGGCTTGAATTAAGCAAGCTTTACCTGATCTGGCGATTAACTAAAGGACAATTGGAGAAATTGTTGAAGAATTGGCCCTTTCAGCTATACACCTGAGCCTCTGAGAATAGTCACAACAGTATAAAATAGAATCTTAAGATCAACGAAAAGGGACATGTTCTCAATATAAAGAATGTCATACCTTAATCGCCTGATCATTTGTTCAACATTTTCAGCATAACCATATTTAACCTGTCCCCAGGAGGTTATCCCCGGCTTAACCTTTTGAAGGTGGATGTAATGTGGAGCCTCTTCGGTGATCTTATCAATAAAATACTTTCTTTCCGGACGGGGGCCAACGAGTGACATATCGCCTTTCAATACATTCAGGAAATTCGGGATCTCATCAAGCCTGTGTTTGCGCATAAACTGACCAAACCTGGTGACCCGGGGATCATCCTTGGAGGATAATTCGGGACCGTTGGTTTCTGCATTTATATACATTGACCTGAATTTACAGATCATAAATGGTCTGCCATACCTGCCAATGCGTTCCTGCTTGTAAAACAAAGGACCGGGCGATGATAGCTTAACCCCCAGCATCAAAAAGATCTCCAGGGGAAGAAGCAGAATAATTGCTGAAAAAGCAAGGACCAGGTCCGATAAGTGCTTAACGTTTGTTTGCCAGATCGGCATTAATTCATGGCTCACTTCAAGCAGCGGAGTCTCAAAGATCGTAGTGGATTTAACCCGTCCGGCGAGTATATCAGTCATACTTGGTATCGCACTTATTCTCACATCCATCAGGCTTAAACGATTAATTATATCACCTATCTCTTTATGCTCCGATGACTCTAAAGCTATTATTACTTCTTCAACCCTGTTCCTGTTTATGATCTCCTTAAGGTTCTGGTAACTTCCCAAATGCACGATATGGTCCTGAAGTTGATAATGTTCCTTATGATGAACATTCACGAAACCCAGAATGAAGTGTCCACTTGCATGTTTTTCCTGTTGAAGGTCAAGATAAACTTCCCTTGCATTTTCGTTGCTCCCTATAAAGATGGTTTTGAAGCCCAGCTTTCGTGCATGAACCCTGCTAACAGTATTGTTTGTTAATAAAATTCTGGGGATCAGGGTAAGTAAAAATTGCAAAAG
>CAYSAH010000164.1:4940-8146 GCA_964428945.1 uncultured Bacteroidaceae bacterium
AAAGTGTGAAAAACAGTTTATAATAATGCGTATAATCCGGGATAACATCATCAAGAATCAGAAGAAAGAAGATTACCACTACCCCAAAGAGAACGCTCAGAAAAGTCCTGAGAAAATCATCAAGCCTTGATCGCCTGAAAATATTCCTGTAGAAGCCTGTAAAATAATAAAGTACAAGCCAGGCTATAGGTAAAGCAGCTGCACCCAGCCAGAATCGCCATTCCAGGTTCACAGGAACATCATAGCCAAAGATCTGGGGTTCTACATTAAGCTTACGGTACAAATAGAACAACACCCATGCAGCTGAAGCTGCCAGGTAATCTGCTATAAGATACTTGGACCTTTGTCTGGCGTAATTTTTTTCCATGCGGAAAACAGGCTCTAAGCTACTAACTACTGATCTGTTAAAAAAATTGCACGAAAGTATAAAAAAAACATTAGCCAGTTTAATTATGACCATTCATTATTTGATCTACTGCGAATAAGCCTTATTCTCTGGCAGCTTAAGTGCAAACATTGGAACTGATGATTTGACTGAATAAGAAAGGTAATGCCGGTTGAATTGTTCGTTACCTTATTCTACAAATTCTGTCTTTCCCCTTCCCTTATACCTCCTCCAGAATTTATAAAAGGTAAATGATGTATGTACAACTAACCACTCAAATGGTGCAAATCGAAGTAAATAATGTACAATCCTGTAAGAAAACCATAAAAATGGAATAGCCAGTGCAGATGCAATGGTGAACTTTACGATACCATTTCCGAGCACATTGGAAAGCAGTCCTTCAGGGATTCTGTCCACGCTTAGGAAATATATTCCTTCCAATCCAAGCGTAAAAAAAAGATATAAGCCACCAATAACCAATCCATGTGCAGTCTGAATAGCCCGTTCGGGACAACTGTTCATACATTTCATACAGCTTTCACACCGAAAGGTCCAGAAAGGACGCTGGCCAATTTCTATAATTGCCTTTACCGGGCATGAATTTATGCATGAACGACATAAGGTGCAGGAATTTGAAGCAATAAAGGATTTTGCCAACACGTATCTGCCGATAAAATAATATCCCAGTGCAACAGGAGCAATGGCAAGGTCCTGTATGATATCATACAAAGCCCGGTAATCCCGTTTTCCATTCAATAGTTTACAAGCAAACTTCCTTATGCTCTTCTCACAGCGTGTAAACATCGAGGATACCACTCTTTTCCTGAGACCCGGATGGATTGAAATCCAGTTTGAAGGCAGGTCAACAGGGCGCATACCAACAATTTTATAGCCCTTGATCAATAGAACAATCGCTGCAAATAGCTGGGCGATCCCTGATAAACCAACAAGATGCAATTTCCATAATTTCATACCTGCCCTGGTATTGAGAATAAATACGCAGTTCCTGCCTCTTGGAAAATGCCAAAGGAATTTTAATGTTATGGGTGGAAAATTGAATCCGTGAGTAGGAGAACTGAATCCAACCAGGGTGCCTGGATCATTATTAACCTTCTTTCCATTTCCAGCAATATTTATTACACTGCACTCGATCCCCTGCTCACTTGCCACATCAGCAAACCACCCGGCAACAGCCTTTGCATTACCTGTTCCTGAAAAATAATAAATTGTTACTTTTTTATATAACGATTTACTGTTTGCCATGCTATCCTGTAATGCAATTATTTCCTTACCTAAAGGTACATTTTTTGACCAGAATCCTATACTTTTAAAGTTCTGCTGATGAAATTTCAATATCCTCATATTCCATTATTCCCTCCTTCCATCAAACACCTTTCCTTTACCAAATCCTCTTTTTTACTTTTTACTTTTTACTTTTTACTTTTTACTTTTTACTTTTACCTTTAAACCCATGAAAGATACATTCAGGCACAAAGGTCTGCGGCAAAAGCTGATTGACACGCTTAAGGACAAAGGAATTAAAAATCAGGACGTTTTGGATGCAATGAACAGGGTACCCAGGCACCTTTTCATGGACAGTGGATTTTTAAATCACTCATATGCGGATAAAGCTTTCCCTATTGGTTCCGGACAGACCATTTCCCAACCATTCACAGTTGCCTTTCAGACCGAACTTCTGGAAGTCCGCAAACACATGAAAGTACTCGAAATAGGGACAGGTTCAGGATACCAGACAGCAGTTCTGATGGAGTTGGGAGTGAGGGTCTTCACTATCGAACGGATAAGGGAATTGTATCAATCGGCGCGCGATAATTTGTTTCCAATGGGATACAAACCAGGCTTATATTATGGAGACGGATATGAAGGGTTGCCTGCGTTTGCTCCCTTCGAAAGAATCCTTGTCACGGCCGGGGCAAATGATATCCCGGAAAAACTGGTTGAACAGCTTGCTGTTGGGGGAAGAATGGTAATTCCTGTAGGTGATCGTCTGGGACAAAAAATGCTGCTGGTTGAAAAAATATCAGAAAAAGAGATAAGAAAGTCCGAACACGGACACTTCTCATTTGTTCCATTGCTCCAGGGAAAAACAAACTGATAATGATACATCTTGAAAAACTGGTATTCAATTCCTTTCAGGTCAACACCTATATTGTACATGACGAAACCGGGGAATGCATCATAATAGATCCATCGTGCTATTCCGGGGAGGAAAATAAGACACTTGCTGAATTCATCTCACAACATCAGCTCAGGCCGGTACTTCATATGAATACCCACTGTCATATAGATCATGTGCTGGGTATGCATTATATACGAAATACCTATCAAATACAAAGTTATGCACATGAAAAGGAAAGCACGCTTCTGAAGAATGGTCCTTTAATGGGTGATCTGTTTGGATTCCGTGTTGAACCTCTTCCGGTGCTTGATAAATTCATCGCCCACGACGAAATTATTACATTTGGAAATTCTGAGCTCCGGGCGATCCATGTTCCTGGCCATTCCCCCGGAAGTCTTTCATTTTATTCCGCTAAAGGTGGATTTGTTATCACAGGAGATGCACTGTTTGCAGGCAGCATTGGCAGGACCGATCTCCCGGGAGGAGACTATGATACCTTGATCAACAGCATAGAGATGAATCTTTTTTCACTGCCTCCTGAAACCACTGTTTGGCCAGGCCACGGCGGATCTTCAACAATTGGTTTTGAGCACAGGAATAATCCCTTCTTTAATAATTATAAAACATGATTTTCATCCTCCTGTTTGAATATCTGAATATATATCTTTGGGGAGCATTTTA
>CAYSAH010000165.1:0-8097 GCA_964428945.1 uncultured Bacteroidaceae bacterium
ACCATCCCCATCTTTAATAATAGCGGGGTCATTGTCATCACTTTTTTTACAACTGGTTGCCAGCGCAATAAAAAGAACACTAATGATGAATAATCGAATCAAAATCAAGGGTCTTTTTTTCATAGGGGTAGGGATTAATGTTATCAAAATTGAGATAGCGAATGTTATTAAAATTTCATTGTTACTTACATGCACATAATCAAATTTAAATATATTTCCTGTTTAGAATATCAACTGACTGTAGTTTTTTGATTAATAAGGGTAGTTTTTCCATTATCTTATTTTAATTCAATTTGATTGTTAACTTTTCGAAGCTTTACCTCGAAATGTTGCTGTTAATTTGTCCCAAAGCTTTATTGCATTAGAGTAACTGATTACTCATAACACGGCACTAAAAAGTAATTGTTTACTTTTTGGGACTAATTATTTACTCAAATTATACCAATAAAAGTTATGTAATGACCAATATTACAATATAATAAGTGATTATATACTTTTTTAATTAAGAAAAGAGTAAATAATTACTCTCCGCCATCGACCTCTAGAAATGCACTAAATCCTTTGAATATAAGTTATTAATTCAAAGGGTTTTTTCATGAGTGTGGTTCGAGGTGTGGAATTATTTTTGTTTTGAACTACCCCAAATTCAAAGTCCAGATAGGAATCAGTTTTTACAGCTTTCCGGATTTGACGGAGCGATTTATTATAGGTATATGGGCGATAGACCCGCCAACGAGAATAATTCGGTTACCGCCAGAGGGGTTATTTTTCGGAAATATAGTATTGGGTTATCGTTTGAAAGGCTTTCGTGTATTCAGTCAGATTGAAAATTTGCTTAGCCTAGCATGGAATGAGGCCGAGTTCGATACGGAATCCCGTTTGTATGACTAAACTGATCAGGTTTCTGAGTTGCACTTTACACCGGGGAATCCGTTCAGTGTGCAGTTGGCCTGAACTACGAGATCTAGATCCTGCCCTCCCCGGTCTTTCCATGCTCCTTTGTTTCATTCTGCTTTTTTGATCTGACAAGTTTTTTTTAGCAAGGCAGGTAGTCCATATCGGTCTATAAACCGCCCCATTCCTTTGCCCATTAAAAGAAAATCGGAAACAGCCTCTTCAGAAACTTCTATATCATCCAACTCTTTCAATTGGGCAAAAGTGGTCAGGTCATGCCGCATGGCGAACCAAAAAAGGAAATTGGCAATGATCATGAAGATCACATAGTAAAAACTCTCAAAATAGATCCAATACCAGAATATCATCAACACATACCCCCCGTAGCGAATAAGGAGGATGCTGCCTGTCAGATAACCCAGGATCAGAGATGCTGCATTGGCAACAATGATTCCAAACCAATTGATAACCAGCATAGCACCCAGCATGGGTTATTCACCACGGCCGCCTTTAAATCGATGATAAACTGGAAAGTTATGGCCGGCAATGCCACATGCCGCGGTCAGCAGAAAATAGGGTTGATCAGGAACAAACAGCGAGAATAGAAAGGTGGGGATGGCCACTTTACTCATATCCAGAAAGGCAGTCAGACAACCATATTTCTTTCCTAAAATTCAAATGGGCTACCGTGGCTGAAACGCTATCCGACTGGAACATAAGATCACTTCCGGGAACAGGCTCATTGATGGGTTTTACATGGAAGGACTTTGTGACCATCCAGGTGAGCAATCTGGCAAAAGAAATGGAACCTGTAAGGTATCCTGTAATGCCCGCAAAGATCAAAAGTGCAAGGGTGTTTTCCATAATTATATCCACAGGTCTAATTTTTTATAAAGAGTTTTCCATTTGTGCCGTCGATGACTGCCTTGGTACTATCCTTCAGGCTGCAGGCATTATCGACAGAAGATATAGCAGGGATTGACAGTTCCCTGGCAATGATGGAAGCATGCGACAGGATCCCGCCAGATTCGGATACAATGGCACCTGCCTGCACCAACAAGGGGGTCCAGCCTACATCAGAGTAGGGGATCACCAGAATATTACCTTCCACTTTCTTATTAAAATCCTCATATCCCTTTACTACCACCAGTTCACCTGCAAATATTCCGGCTGAGGTGGGAATGCCTTCCAGTACTTCCTCGTTCTTCCGGGGCATTGGGGGAGGGGTATCTCCGTAAATCACAGATGGGAGCATCAGCTCTCTGTAGTCCTCCATTTCCTTTTTCACCTGGCGAATCTTTTGCCCCAGAGATTTTGCCTCCTGACAGGGGATATTCTCCAATAGCCGGTTGTGCTGGTCGAGCGTCAGGTAAAACACATCTTTTGGATCTTCTAACCATCCTTTTTCCTCGAAGGATTTTCCAGTTACCAGGAACAGTTCCAGGAACAAACCATAGCATCTTGTATATTCAGAACTTATCATCTCCCTGAACAAGTTGTGCGCCACAGCCCTTCGCGGCCTCGATTACAAACTCATTCCTGCCTGTGAACGGATTGCCCAGGATGTGTTTTTCTCAGCCAGTGGACGGATCTCTCTGTATATCTGTGCTCTGACTTTCGCTTTTTCAATGGAGAAAGACTCCAGCACGTTCATGGGAATCACATAGGTTTCCGGTACTGGGAAGCCATGTTTATGCATTTTATGGAGCGAGGCAGCCTTGTTACCAATGCTTCCTTTGCTGCCAGGGCAACTGATATGATAAATCACTTTCAAAGTGCATCCTTGGTTTCATCGATGCGTTCCCGGATGGCTTCAATTACAGTAGGATGATTGTTCCATGCACCCAGGTTGATAGTCTCAACCCCTTCCGGATAATCGTATTCTTCCACCAGCCTTGGAATGTCTATCTGGCTGTGCATGGCATCGGCTGAGATAGCAGCTGAAAAATAGAAGATCTTTGTGGCTCCGTTTGCGACGAAATCGGCCATCAGGGATGCCGGTTTAGGGTCTTTAAATGACATCCAGGCTGAACCAAGGTTTTCCCGCCTGAATCCATCTTCCACAAACAAATTCATTATTTCCTCGCGGAAAACCATTTCCTGTTCTGTTTCGGTGGGCCATTCCACATCCCATTCATTGGGTTGGCCATGCCCCACAAGGGCAATGGCCACTACTTCTTTTGGAGTGTCTCCTAAATTTGCATACACCTTCTCAAGGAAAACGGACCGAAGCTTTTCGGAACTCCACATGGGCTCGGTATAAATGATCGGAACCCCGAGTTTTTCTTCCACTTCAAGCTCCTCGATAAGATGTTGTCCTTCCGCTGTATGGTTGGAAATTGTAAGGAAAACATCCACCACGATGATGGTATCTGCCCCTTCATTCAGTGCTTCTATCACTGCTGCATCAGGACGGGGTTCATCATCCAGGAAGCAGATATAAAACTGTGTTGTTGAGTCTCCTTCCATGCGATAGGTTTTCTCAAGAGAACGGAACATCTCATGATGAATCTGCCGGTGGTTGCTCTTGCCGATTATAAGGTACCTGTTCCTGAGCATATAGGCGAATACAGGCCTGGCTACAAAAGGCACAAATTTGATTCCCTGTTCATCGAATTCCCTGAACTGGTTGATCCATCCGATGGGATCATAGGTTTCCGGTTCGCCATGGGTGAAATAAACCACGGCAGTATGGCCCTTTCCTTCATCGCCGGCCTGGCGTTTAAGTTCGGGCACAAACCTGGGATCCTCCCGGGCCAGAAATTTTTTGGTATTGATGGAATATCCGCCAATGAAACCTATTAGAGACACAAGGATGGCCACCCATCTGCAGCCCTTCTTTTTAAGTGCATATATCAATCCAATCAGGACCACCATTCCAATCAGGGTGAATGCAGCATACCGGGTCATTTTAAGGGGATGGACGGTGAGAAAGTCCACCAGGAACCATCCTATCAGAATTGAAGTGATCAGGGCGAGCAGATGAACCAGAAGTCTTTTCATGATATGGAGGGTTTAATAATAATCAATATGATACTTTTTATATTGAAATCAAAAATGCTGCTAAGGTGTTTAAATTCAAATCCTTTTGGACAAATTGTCAGTTAAAGTTAAGAGATAATTTTTATAAAAAAAATAATAATTATATTGATGATTATGAACTGTTGGAATGTCGTAAACTCGTTAGAGTTTTTAATATTTCAACAGTTTTTTTAAGCTGATTTTCTTCTGTTCGTTTCCCGGTTTTGTCGCATCTAATCTCAATAGTTATAGCTTTATGGGTTACAAATCATAAGGAGCCATGTTCAAAGGTCATTGTTTTCCGAAGGCTATCATACTTCAAGCAGTCTATTTTAAGTTGAGATTCACACTGAGCTACCGTGATGTCGAAGAATTACTTAGAATCTGAGGAGTAATTGTTGATCATGCGAACATTCAATAGGAGAGAGTCAGAGAAGATACAATGGAGGCAATACAAATACTTGAATAATATCATCGAACAGGATCATCGGTTTGTGAAGTGGAGAATACAGAATATGCTGGGATTTAAGTCATTTAAATCGGCTCAGATCACCCTTTCAGGAATTGAAACATTACGAATGATTACAAAGGATCAGTTAAGGAATCCTGGGATAACTCCGTTCAAATCATTTTGTTCATTGGCTAGCTAGTTTGGGAAATCCACCTCCATTTTAGATTTGGGATCAACAGGTGCGACAGAACCGGAATCCCACATATAGAAATATCGATGTGTGTCTATTTTTGTAACACTTAATGATTGAGTAATTTTTATTAAATTAGATTAGGCAATTTTCTTTAAGTCCTTAATAACCAAGATATGAACATTAAAAGGATCTTTTACCTTATTGTTGTTCTTTCCGAGATTGCTGTATTGCCTTCGTTCAGCCAGGTAGATTCACTTAATATCCCGTATGCTGTTTCAGATACACTTGATGAAGATATTAAGCTTTTTGAAAGGGATGAACTGCTGGAAATATCTCTTATGTTCGACATTACTCATTATCGAAAAAGTAGGGACGACAATGAATATTTGCCTGCAATCCTTGTTTACCATACGAGTCCTACAGATTCGATAGTTAAAGAGATAAGAGTGAGGAGCCGTGGAGTAACCCGACGTTCTATATGTAGCTTTCCTCCACTGATGTTAAACTTCCATAAGAAGGATTCTGTTGAAGGGCAATTCAGCAGGGTTGATAAAGTAAAAATGGTAACCCATTGCAATTCAGGTGGAGAAGATTATCTGCTAAAAGAATATCTGATATATAAACTTTATAATGTCCTTACGGACTACAGCTTCCGGGTCAGGTTGCTGAAAGTTAATTATTTAAATACGTTCAAGGAAAGCAAGCCAATAAGTACATTTGCTTTCGTAATTGAACCGAAAGAAAGCTTATGTAAACGATTAGATGCGGTTGAAGTAAAAACCAAGATGAACACTACACAGAAACACATAAGACAGGAGGTAATGGACAGGATGGCAATCTTCCAATACATGATCGGGAATACTGACTGGACGGTTCCGATTTTTCATAATAACGTACTTATTATTTCACAGAGTAATATGCAGGGCCTGGGATCAGGTATAGCAGTAGCATATGATTTTGATTATTCCGGGCTTGTTAACGCAAGTTATGCGGTTCCTGCAGATCAACTTGACCTTAGTTCAGTTCTTGAGCGACGTTACCTTGGCATTTGTAGAAGCGAGGAGACCTTTATCAATGACCTTAAAGAATTTGCGGATAAAAAGGAAGATTTTTACAGAGTCATAAATGAATTTCAATATTTGAGCCCCAAAATAAAAAAACAGATGATTTCATATCTGGATGGGTTTTATAGTGGTTTTGACAAACGAAATTTCATTGTCAGGACACTACTTAATGAATGTGTAGATTTTTGAACGCTTTGGTTGATTTGGATTCATCTTCCTATTCAATCCCGGCCTACTGAAGGTGCCTCCAGATCCATAATGTTTTCTTTGCTCCATACAGGCCTACTTCAACGGATCATGAAATAATCTGCCCCCGCTTGCGAGGCGGAGGGGAGAAAATAGAAAAGACCAGAGGCCGAAGGGGGCGGCCGGGGATTTTGTTGCAAAGGTTCCCCATCTGCGGATAACGAGCTACGCACAGCGGGGCGAGTAATCCGCCTTTGATAAATGGTGACATATCTGGTGACAAAATGTGTTAGAGTTGCCCCGGGATCACGAATTTGTCTGAGGGCGTTTTTGTTTTGCAATGTATTCAGAAGGGTTAAGACCAATGATCTTTTTAAACGAATTATTAAAATGTGAGTAGCTGTTTATACCAACAGCTTCCATCGCTTCATTAATGCGGTCGCACCCATTATCAAACATTTTGGTGGCGAAATTAATTTTAATGGTATTGATAAATTCAGTTGCTGAACAGCCAACCAGTGATTTTAATTTCCTATGCATTTGCATCCGGCTAAAACCGACCTCCCTGGAGAAATCTTCTACCGAAAAATTTTCACTGCCGATGTTCTTTTCAATTACTGCGATTGCTTTCGATATGAGTTTCTGGTCGAATGGCGTATAGTGCTTATTCATTTCAAAACCCAAGCCAGGATTAAAAATTGAATTCCTGTAACAATTTCGGGAATCAATTATGTTGTCAATTTTCTTTAAAACAGATTGAGTATTGAACGGCTTTGTAATGTAATCCCAGGCTCCTGCTTCCAATCCTTCATTTTGCTGTTCCTGGGCAGTTTTGGCAGTCAGCATTAAAACCGGTATATGCGATGTTTCATTATCTGCTTTGATTCTTTTACACATTTCAATACCATCCATTTCCGGCATCATCACATCAGCTATTATAATATCGGGTAAATTGGCAGTCGTTTTTTTCAAACCCTCCATCCCATTGGCCGCTTCCAGTACGTTGTACTTTTTTTGCAGGCAATTTTTCAGATATGCTCTTAAATCGTGATCGTCTTCAACAATAAGAATGCTTTCACGTTCTTTGGAAATCACATTTTCTGAAGCTTCTGTCTTAACGAGAAAATCATCTGATACGAAGCTTTTCCCGTTTGAATTGAAGAACTCAAAGTCCTGGTAACTGCTTGCTGAAACCGGAAATGAAATGATGAATTCTGCACCGCCATAAGCACTGTCAGCAATATTGATTTCTCCCTTATGTGCTTTTATCAGGCTGTAACTTAAATGAAGTCCGATGCCGGATGAAGACCTGTCGTTACCATGAAAAAAGCGTTCAAAGATCTTTCCTTTCTGGTCATCAGGAATACCTTTGCCGCTGTCGCGAATAATTATATTGCCAATTTGCTTATCATTATTCCAAACAGGTTTAACTTCAATTTCAACTATCCCGTTTGCCGGTGTATATTTAAATGCATTTGAAAGAAGATTGTAAACCACCTTTTCAATTAAATCCCTATCGAAGAAACATTGAAGTACTTCAGGCACAATTACATTAAAATTTATCTCTTCGTTTTTTGCCTGCCACAGAAATGCTTTGGTTATTTGAGTTATAAATTCTGAAAGATCATTTTCTGAGATTTTGAGAATATTCTTATTTGCATTCAATGTCCGGAAATCCAACAACTGACTGACAAGAAACATCATTCTTTTTGTATTTCTCGAGATTATTTTAAAGCAGAAATCACGGTGATCTATGGTTATATCATTATTGGTCAAGTCATTTAACGGCCCGATAATCAGAGAAAGAGGTGTTTTAAATTCGTGTGCAACATCAGTAAAAAACGTCAGCTTAAGTTCGTTAATTTCCTTATCCTTATCGAGCTGTATATTTTTCAGTTCTATTTGATGCCTGAGCTTTTGGCGGTTGCTGAGGAAGAATATAAAACCGGAAATGACACTTGCTATTATTCCAAAATATACCAGATAAGCCCAGATGGAGAACCAGGGTGCAGGAAGTATTTTTATTGAAAATTCCCTTGGTGTACCGTTCCAGATTCCATCGTTGTTAGCAGCATCTACTTCAAAGGTATATCGGCCTGGTCTCAGGTTAGAATAGGTTGCAAAACGACGGTTACCGGTTTTATATATCCAGTCGGAATCATATCCGTTTAATTTATAGCGGAAATGGTTCTCTGAGGTATTGGCATAATTGGTTGCTGTAAATTCAAATAGAAAATTGTTTTGTTTATAATTTAATGTGATTTCCTTCGTGAGATTGATTGATTTAT
>CAYSAH010000166.1:0-8062 GCA_964428945.1 uncultured Bacteroidaceae bacterium
TTTTTTCAAGAAAAGTCCTGCTCCCTATGTAGCCGGCATGCCAGATCTAGTCAAAATCATCTAATAATTTGAACAAGCGTTCATCAAGGTATCCATGGGTGTCAGATAGTAGTCCAATTTTCATAGGAGAGAAATAGATTCACTGCGAATTTACTATTTTTGTTGATCAGACGCTTTTATGGATATATTTTATAAACCGGATATCGATTCAGATCTTATTATTCTTGATGCCCAGGAGTCGGCACACTGTATAAGGGTAATGAGGTACAAATCCGGTGATTCAGTTTGCATAATAGATGGCAGGGGAGGGTACTTCATTGCTGAGATCGTTAGGGAGGATCCAAAAGCATGCACCATAAAAATTGTCTCACGCCAGGAGAATTATAAGCCCTTGCCATATGAATTACATCTTGCAATCGCTCCCACAAAAAATACAGATCGTTTTGAATGGTTTTTGGAAAAGGCAACCGAGATTGGGATTACAAGCATTACTCCAATAATTTGCAGAAGGTCGGAAAGAAGAAATATCCGTATGGATCGAATGGAAAAGATTGTTATAGCTGCTATGAAGCAATCAGTCAAAGCATATCTTCCAAGGCTAAATACTCTGGTTAGCTTTGAAGAATGGGTTAAAGGACAGGAATCAGATACCAGGTACATAGCACATTGCATGGATGGACCAAAAAGAAATATCTGGAATGCGGACCTCTCGGTAAACAATGCTGTGCTCATTGGTCCGGAGGGTGATTTTACTGCTGAAGAAGTGGTATTTGCAGAAAAGCATGGATTTATGCCAATTTCCCTGGGTACTCAGAGATTAAGGACTGAAACTGCAGGTATTGTGGCGTGTACAGCAGTCTATATGGGATTAAATAAATGAAAAAACCGCCCCTTGGGCGGTTTTAGTTTTTCTCTAAGCGTTCCAATGTTTTCGCAACCAATTCTTCACCAGGATCAATTTCCAGGAAATTCAGAAAGAATGTGTAATATTCATCTTCCAGTATGGTTTCGTTATTTGGAGTTAGAATCATATCTGACGGTAAATTAAAATCGTCCACCAGATAAAATAGAGTAGAGATTTCTACCATAGGCAACAAAGATTTAGGTTATCATAAGAATAACGAACCTATTTACCAATATATTGTATATATCGAATTTAAATATCAGTCATGATAAGATTGCGCTCATGGATCATTTTCCTGAGGTTGATCAACGCATATCTCATCCTTCCGAGTGCAGTATTAATGCTTACTCCGGTATGATCTGCAATCTCCTTGAAGCTTAGCCCCCCAAAATGGCGCAGCAGGACAACTTCTCTCTGGTCTTCTGGTAGTTCACTTACAAGTTTTCGAAGGTCCCGACGGATCTGCTCATTGATCATCAACTGTTCAATATTATCATCTGCCAGTTTTTTGCTGTTCAGAAGATCAATATCTGAATCATCGTTGGATACAGAGTTCAATTGTTTTTCTTTTCGGAAATGATCAATGATCAGGTTGTGGGCAATGCGGATTACCCAGGACAAAAATCTGCCATTGTCACGGTACCTGCCTTTGCGAAGTGACTGGATAACTTTAATAAAAGTCTCCTGGAAGAGATCTTCCGCAAGGGCTTGGTTTTTAATTGTCAGGAATATATAGGTATATACCTTGGTTCTGTGTCGATTAATCAACGTCTCAATACAGGATTCATCACCATTGAGAAACGCTTTTACCAACTCCTGGTCGCTCAGTTTTTTTGTTTTCAAAACTAAAGATGTATTGGTTCAGCGTAAAGGTGTTTCGATAGGCTATTTTTTTTAGTTTTCCTGTAATTTGACTGCAAATAAGCGAAAATAAATCTTTTTACAAAATGTATTACATTTGTTTTTCGCTATTTTATTGTAATTCGTGCAAATATTATGCCATTAAACACCGATCAGGAGATTTTTGTTAAAGGTGCCAGGGTGCATAACCTCAAGAACATAGATATATCCATTCCCAGGGATAAACTGGTTGTGATAACAGGTGTTTCAGGTTCAGGAAAATCTTCGCTGGCATTTGATACTTTGTATGCTGAGGGCCAGCGCCGCTATGTTGAAAGCCTGTCTTCCTACGCCCGGCAGTTTTTGGGCCGCATAGATAAGCCTGATGTTGATTTTATCCATGGAATACCTCCTGCAGTTGCGATTGAACAGAAGGTGAATACCCGGAATCCAAGGTCGACAGTTGGTACTTCAACTGAGATATATGATTACCTGAAATTGCTTTTTGCCAGGATCGGCAGAACAATATCACCGGTTTCCGGGAAGGAAGTTAAACGGCATAGTGTCACTGACGTTGTCGACCGTCTGCTTGTATTTGATGAGGATAAAAGGCTTTTAATTCTTTCCACGGTATGCCTTCAATCTGACAGGGATCTTGGATACCAGTTGGATATATATGTGCAGCAGGGGATGACCCGTGCCTTGCTTGATGGGGAGATCGTTGATGTGGAAGCCCTTAAGAGTAATGCTTCCTTTCTGAAAAGCGGTATAGCCAATATTGTTATTGACAGGGTTGTGGCAAGCAGGGATGAGGACAACGTGAGCCGATTAGGAGACAGTGTTCAAACAGCATTTCAGATAGGGCATGGGTATTGTAAGATTTGGGACCCGGATAAAAATGAGATCCTGGAGTTTTCTTCCAGGTTTGAATTGGATGGAATTAAATTTGAAGAGCCTACGGAACATTTGTTCAGTTTTAATAATCCTATCGGGGCCTGCCCGGTTTGCGAGGGGTACGGGATGGTCATCGGGATCGATGAAGACCTGGTTATACCCAACAAGGAGCTTTCTATTTATGATGATGCGATTGTTTGCTGGAAGGGCGAAAAAATGCACAGATGGAAGGAGAAGCTGGTAATGACGGCAAGTGAATTTGATTTCCCTGTGCACAAGCCTTATTTCGAATTGTCGGATGAGCAGCGCCGTTTGCTATGGACCGGAAACAAGTATTTCAAGGGACTGGACAAATTCTTCAGGCACCTTGAGGATAAAAAATACAAGATCCAGTACAGGGTTATGCTGTCCAGGTACAGGGGAAAGACCATTTGTTACGAATGCAGAGGTTCACGGCTCCGGAAAGAAGCACTCTATGTAAAGATACAGGGCAGGACCATTCCAGAGCTGGTAGATATGCCGGTAAAGGATCTTGAGGAATTCTTCATTTCGCTTAAAACGAATGACCACGAAGCTGAAGTTTCAAAAAGACTGATCGCTGAGATCAGTTCAAGGCTACGATTCCTTAACAATGTAGGCCTGGGCTACCTTACACTGAACCGACTATCATCAACACTATCAGGTGGTGAAAGTCAACGTATTAATCTGGCAACTTCTCTTGGCAGTAGCCTTGTCGGGTCTCTCTATATATTGGATGAGCCCAGCATCGGACTTCATCCAAGGGATACCGGCAGGCTTATACAGGTTCTCAAGGAACTTAAGGAGCTTGGTAATACAGTCCTTGTGGTTGAGCATGATGAGGACATAATGAATGCTGCCGATATGATTATTGACATGGGACCGAATGCAGGCAGGCATGGAGGTGAAATAGTCTTCCAGGGGGATCACAAATCCCTGCTTTCTTCTCCTTCCGGACTTACCGCAGAATATCTTACCGGAACAAGGAATATTCCTGTGCCTGAAAGCCGGCGTAAATGGAACAATTACCTCCAGATCATCGGGGCAAGGGAAAATAACCTTAAATCGCTGTCTGTCAAGATCCCACTGCAGGTTTTAACAGTCATAAGTGGTGTAAGCGGATCCGGGAAATCTTCGCTTGTAAAGAATATCCTTTTTCCGGCGCTGGCAAGGGAACTTAATGGATCAGGGGATAAACCCGGAAAACATGATCTGTTCAAAGGTGATATTCACCTGCTTAATAATGTAGAGTTCGTTGATCAAAACCCCATTGGCAAATCATCCAGGTCTAACCCGGTTACCTATCTGAAAGCATACGACGAGATAAGGAAATTGTTTGCAGATCAACAATCATCTAAAAATCAAGATTTTAAAGCTTCGCATTTCTCATTTAATATTGATGGTGGACGATGTGATGTCTGCAGTGGAGAAGGGGAGATCCTGGTTGAAATGCAATTTATGGCTGATGTACACCTGGTATGCGAAAGCTGTCATGGCCGAAGATTTAAAGACGAGATCCTGGATGTCCATTACAGGGGAAAGAATATTTTTGATGTGTTGGAGATGACTGTCAACGAGGCGATTGAATTCTTCGGGGAGGTAAAAGCTACGACAGAATCGAGGATCGTTAAAAAGCTAAAACCCTTGCAGAATGTTGGATTGGGTTATGTAAAACTGGGTCAGTCATCCAGCACCCTGAGTGGAGGTGAGAGCCAGCGGGTAAAACTTGCATTTTTCCTGAGTAAGGAGCTGGAAGAGGAGAAATCGATCTTTATTTTTGATGAACCTACCACGGGCTTACACTTTCATGATATATCCATGCTTCTTTCCGCTTTCAACGCCCTGATCAGAAAGGGGCATACAGTGCTTATCATTGAACATAACCTGGAAGTTATTAAATCGGCTGACTGGTTGATCGAACTTGGACCTGAAGGGGGAAGCGAAGGAGGGATGATCATATTTGAAGGGACCCCTGAAGATATGGTACGTGAAGAGAAATCACCAACTGCCCCTTACCTTGCAGAAAAATTAAAATAAAAAAAGCTGAGACCAGAGTCCCAGCTTCATATTTTATTCAAATGAGTTTCTATTCATCTTTGAATCCGAACATTATCGCAACACAACCCTCCTGAGGTTCCTCGATCTTTTCATCTCCTACAGGGACTTTAATAACTATCTTAAGTTGCTGACTGGACTCGAGGTTAAAATCCCATTTCCATTCATAGTCCTGGTACTTATTATTATACAGAACCTTTCCATTGCTGTCAATGATCTTGAATTCTATATCACTTAGGTTGTTTGCTCCACAAACACCGATCCTGTAATCTGTGTCGGAATAGAATGTCTTGTATAATTCAGCTTCCTCACCTTCAATCAGAAGTGCTGCATGATAGTTCCCGTCATGCTGGAAAGGATTGAGTCCGACTTTGCATGTTTTCTTGGCAAATTGCTTACATTGACCATTTACGATGCTTGGCATCGAAACCATAAGCGCAACAAGAGATATTAAGAGTATGCCTTTTCTCATCATGATATTGTATTTAGGATATATAGCTGTTTCTTAACTTCGAGACTTTTGAGCTCAGCTCGTCGAAAACCGGTTTGGTTAAATTATGCGATGAACTGGATTTAAGGGTTGTTACATTCGTTTCCGGATCAACAACCGCTGTATTTTCTCCCTGGACAATTTTGATCTTATCGAATGTTGCCTTAAGATCTTTTACATCTGCGAGTATTTTCTGTGCATCGGGATCATCTGGTGCCTCTTGCAAGAGGTTGATCATAAAATCTACTGACAATTTTTGGTCAACGATTCTTTCAACGATCTTGTTATTTTCGATCGGATTATTTCCAACAAGTTTTGTGGCGATGTGAAGTCCTTCAACCCAGCCGCCGACAAGAATTATCGTCGCAGTACTTTCAAGGCCTCTTTCTTTCAGATAGGAACTTGAATTCAACAAAGTTTCCGAGATAATGTCTATGATGATCTCCCGGTTATTAATATTGTCTTCAAGGCGCTGGATCGTATTTTCATTAATCGCATCAAGTATATTCAGACCGTCTGCAAGATTTTTGGCAACTTCGATGTAATTCAGGGTAACCTGTGTTTGATCGAAGAGGCTGGCGTAGCTCAGATCTGTAGTATAGATACCAAGGTTCAGTGCCATGCTCAGATTGGTAATGTAGCCAGACTGATTGTCAATAGGGTTAAGCAGTCCTTCATCATAGGTCGCACCGGCTTTCTGTAGAATCTTAGCCGTCTCGATTGGAGAAGGCAGAGAATAGAATATCCGCTTTGCAGTCTGGAATTTTTCCTGTGTTTCATCGTCTATGGTGGTGACGAATTCATCTTCCTGATCGGTTTTCTCTCCACTCTTTTTTTGTCCCGAATTGCAGCCTGCAATACTAATAGCAAAGAATACTGTAAGAAGAATCAGAACTTTGCCGGAATCTAGAAGATTTTTATTCATAGGGAAATGGTTTATTATTTCGGATAAAGGACTTCTTGAATGAAGTAAAATTAACACTTTTTTTTTAATTTCAAAAAGAGGCAAAAAAGTCTTGAAATCCAATGATTACAAAGGTTTCAGTATATTTGCCCCGGTTTTTTATAATCGGACCATAGTTGCCTCTCAAAGAATAAATCATGTTAAATTTCTTTTAAAAAGTAAGCGAATAATTTTTAAAATTGATCCAGAGTTTTTAATTATCAATTAGTTATAAGAACGAGTTTGTTGTTGTGGCAGGCCTGTTACAGCCACTGAGATCAGTTAAGTATTCCTGGCACGTTCAAAGTATTCCGTCATTCAAAAGTGGTTCATATTCGGGATTCAATTGATCCGTCCATCCGATCATAAATTTGGTAAAATCGCCTATTTCAAGGTTTCTAAGGTTTTTTGATGCAGGATTCTGCATGATGTCATTCGGGAAATGGTCCTCGCCAAATTTGATCTTCCTGTTGTTCTTTCTTTCAGTGGATTTATACAGATCAATGCCTCCGAATAACTTAATGAAATAATGCGCTATTTCTGCCGGGTATTTATAGCTTACAATGGCAAATTCAACATCATCAGTATTCATCGTATTTATGACTAAAGAAATATCTTTCCTGAAATAGTTATTTACAAAAAACATTATAGCAACACTTTCCACTCCATACTCGTCTCTAAGATGTGCTGTCAGCCTTTCTTTGGTACCGGGTTTCTTTGTTACCGGAATACCGTCTTTTTCCTTGATATATAAGGATTCACCAACTATTTTCGCCACATAATCGGCCCATTTGTTCAGGGCCTCAATACCCTTATTGTAATTTGGATCAGTGATCGACTCGAGCACTGATTTTTTTGGAAGGTTCCTGTTTATGGTCGTGTATTCATTTCCAATATAATAGTCGGTCTTTATATTTAATGGTATACCTGCTTCTTTTGCCTTATCTTCCATCCATCTTTCGGCAACATAGATAGAATCTATTGTTGTAAGTATATCGAATTCGGTCCAGGGGTAAGTGGTCCTTGTGTCGATAAATACAAAATACAGCAGGACATCATCTCTTAAATCCTTGCAAACATTATTCTGACGGGCTGCAAGGAATTCATTCTTTGAAGAAGGCATTGCAGAGATGAAAACTAAAGATATAATAACGATCAATAATTTCCTTGCAATTTTCATAATTCAAACATTATCGCTGAGCAAATGTAATAAAAAGTATAAGAAAGGCAGTATCAGGAGGGGGTCTGCTTGCTGATCACTTTTGTAAAGTGACTGCAAAGTCCTTTTAATCCGCATGATCCGCAATCCGGGTTTTTTGCCGTACACACATACCTTCCATGCAGGATCAACCAGTGATGGGCCTTGTGGATCAGGTTTTCCGGAATGTATTTTACCAGTTGTTTTTCTGTCTCATATGGGCTTTTTGAGTTCTTTGATAATCCGATTCTTGCAGCAACCCTGAAAACATGTGTATCCACCGCCATTGCAGGCTGGTTAAAGGCAACGGAAAGAATAACATTTGCTGTTTTTCTTCCAACGCCCGGCAGACTTTGCAGATCTTCCATATTGTCAGGGACCTTCCCCATAAATTCATGCTCAAGTTTACGCGCCATGCCTACAAGGTGTTTGGCTTTGTTGTTAGGGTAGGAACAGGTCTTTATATATTCAAATACCACTTCAGGTTCATGGGCAGCAAGTACTTTACTGGTTGGGAATTTATTAAAAAATTCCGTGGTAATAATGTTTACCCGTTTATCGGTGCACTGTGCCGAAAGGATAACTGCAACGATCAGCTCATATGGGTCCTTGTATTCAAGCTCGGTTTCTGCAAGGGGCATCTCCTTCTCAAAATAGGAGATTACACTTTCAAACAATTCTTTTCTGTTCATTTTTCAGGAATAGGGAATTTAAAAGTAG
>CAYSAH010000167.1:0-8031 GCA_964428945.1 uncultured Bacteroidaceae bacterium
CTCTTAATCTGAATAATCCTTATGAAGTATAAAATATTGGCTCTTGGTTCGGGGAAATTCCGGTACTTTCTGTTTTTTACCATCGTTTTAAGTATGTTCCTGGTTTCATGTGAACCGGATAATAACAGGCTTGGTGTTGATATATTTCCACCCAGCGATACCATATTGGTGTATACCGATACCATTACAGATTTCCAAACAAGGCTTATCAGCTCAAAGCCCCGTATAACCTCTGAAACCTTTGAAACAGCCTCAAAGAACCGCCTGTTTTTCCTCGGGAGCAGGGTTGATGACATAACCGGCAACGTAAAAGCTGAAATTGTTACAGCACTTACAATTGTGTCGGCCGGTGTGTTTGCTGATTCAACCCGGATTGATTCCCTCATCCTTTCCCTTTATGTTGCAGAAGTCGAAGGAGATACAACGCAGGAAATGAATATCCAGATCTATGAGTTTCTTGATACCCTGTTTTATGAAAATGATTATTATTCAGACTTTGATGTGACAGGAAAATATGATCCCGATCCACTTGTAGATGAAATAATTATCCCAAAACGTAACACATATTATGAGTTTGACATAACAGACCAGGATTATATCAACAGGGTGATTGCTGCAGCTCACGACACGGTTTTTCTTTACAGATCGTTGTTTGAAGACCTTTTCAGGGGATTCTATATTACAACTCAAAAGGTTAACAGTGGTGGTGCACTTGCGAAGATCCAGCTTGCAAATGGACTATCAGGACTTAAATTCAGGTACCTGCCCGACACAATTTCCATCGATACTGCCGAATTATCAGATTACAGGTCCTATTCAATGGTTTTCAACGAATATTATGCTGAGAAGGTTAATATTTTTCACCATGATTATACAGGTTCTGAACTGGAATCACTGATAGATAATCCTGATGCCGAACCTCCAATAGCTTATGCCCAGGGACTGGCAGGTGTAAATACAAAAATTACTATACCAAACCTGGAAGACTATATTGGGACAGGTCTGACCGCATTGAATGCTGCCAACCTGGTCTTTTATATTGTACCGGACAGCGTCAGCGGTATTCCGAAAGAAGATTATCCGGATCAGCTGATGATGGAAGTTAAACTTTCTGATGGAACTTACCAGGATATTTATGATCATGTAATTAATTCAAATACATATTATTTCGGCAGATTGAATAAATCGAATGAGGTAAGTGCATTTCTTGACCCCCTCTATTACTATAACTTCCAGGTTGGAAGACATTTACAATCGGTTATATCGGGGGAATTGGAAAATGGAGATCTTATAATTTATGTTGATAAACCCGAAACTACTTCAAAAGTTATAAAATTTTGGAGCAACTATTCCGGTCAGCCGGGTAGTCTAAGATTGGAGCTCATTTATACAAAGTATTAAATTATGTGTGGAATTGTAGGTTATATTGGCAGCAGGAATGCCTACCCGGTCTTGCTTAAAGGACTAAAACGATTAGAGTACAGGGGATATGATTCTGCTTGTGTGGCCCTTCTCAATGGTAAGGTTAATGTTTATAAAAAGAAGGGTAAAGTTTCTGAATTAGAAGATTTTGTTACGGGTAAGGACATTACAGGAACAATCGGGATAGGACACACGAGGTGGGCAACACATGGTGAGCCCAATGATGTGAATGCCCATCCTCACACTTCTCAAAACGGCACCTTTACAATTATTCATAATGGGATTATCGAGAACTATACTTCTCTTAAAAGCAGCCTGAGTGATCAGGGTTATAAATTTAAGAGCGAAACCGATACCGAGGTTTTGGCAAATCTTATTGAATATATATACAATTCAAAACAAGTATCAGCTGAAATTGCTGTCAGGATAGCCTTGTCAAAAGTAATTGGTGCCTATGGACTGGTAATTCTCTGCAGTGAAGAGAACGATAAGATCATTGCTGCCCGGAAAAGTAGTCCCCTGGTAATTGGAATTGGTGAAGGTGAATATTTTCTTGCTTCTGATGCAACACCGATAATTGAATATACCGACAGGGTGATCTATCTGAACAATGATGATGTTGCTATAATAAAGCGTGATGAACTTGTTCTGAAGACCATAAAGAATGACATTCTTGAACCACGGATCCAGACCCTTGATCTTGGGATATCGGAAATTGAAAAGAATGGTTATGATCATTTTATGCTCAAAGAGATTTTTGAGCAGCCACGCTCGATCAGGGACACTTTCAGGGGAAGGTTAAGCCTTGAAACAAATGAAATCAAGTTAGGAGGACTTTACAATGTAATGGACCGCCTGGTCAATGCAAAACGTATTCTTATAGTTGCATGTGGAACATCCTGGCATGCGGGGCTGGTTGGAGAATACCTTTTCGAGGACCTTGCCAGGGTGCCAGTTGAAGTTGATTATGCATCGGAATTTCGATACAGGAACCCGGTGATCACGGAAGAGGATATTGTGATAGCGATTTCTCAGAGTGGTGAAACCGCAGATACAATGGCTGCAATTCAGCTTGCAAAGGAAAAGGGGGCATTGGTACTTGGAATATGCAATGTCGTTGGATCAAGCATTTCCAGGGAGACACATTATGGCGTATATACTCATGCCGGACCCGAGATCGGGGTAGCCTCCACAAAGGCTTTCACTGCCCAGGTAACCGTTCTTACAATGATGGCATTGGCCATTGCAAGGAAAAAGGGTCTGCTTGGGGATGAGAGATTTTCTGAATTATTGCATGATTTGGATCAGATACCTGGAAAAATTGAAAAGATCCTTATGCAGAATGATAAGCTTATGCAGATCGCGGATATCTATAAGGCAACAACCAATGCCCTGTATCTCGGAAGAGGGGTGTCATACCCTGTTGCACTGGAGGGAGCCCTGAAATTGAAAGAGATCTCCTACATACATGCTGAAGGATATCCGGCCGCAGAAATGAAACATGGACCCATCGCACTTATTGACGAGCACATGCCGGTGGTTGTTATTGCAACAAAGGATAGTTCCTACGAAAAGATCGTAAGTAATGTTCAGGAGGTTAAAGCCCGGAATGGTGTTGTTATAGCAATTGTGACTGAAGGAGATGATATGATTGAGCAGATGGCCGATCATGTGATCGAGATACCAGCCACCGATCCTGCATTTGTATCATTACTTTCCTCCATCCCTTTGCAACTGATCGCATACCACATTGCTGTTATGCGTAACTGTAACGTCGATCAGCCAAGGAACCTGGCGAAGTCAGTTACGGTGGAATAAGGGTATCCGGAATGTACAAAAGGGAGGTGCTGCTGGTTGGTGCGTCAATGAAATAATGAGAAAACCAGGCAGTCAGAAAGTTATTTCCCATACATCTTTTCGTAGTAGGAAGCATAATCACCTGAAGTGATATTGTTCAGCCACTCGCTGTTCTCAAGGTACCAGTCAACGGTAAGCTCAAGCCCTGTTTCAAAGGTAAGGGAAGGGGTCCAGCCAAGTTCACGGCTGATCTTGCTGCTGTCGATCGCATAGCGCAGGTCGTGTCCGGCACGGTCTTTCACAAAAGTGATCTGCGAAGCAGACGTTCCGGGTTTCCTGGCAAGTTTTCGATCTATTATATCACACAAGAGATGAATCAGATCTATATTTTTCCATTCATTGTTACCACCGATATTATAGGTTTGTCCATTTATCCCTTCATGGAATATTTTATCGATCGCCGAAGCGTGATCTTCCACATAAAGCCAATCCCTGATATTTTCTCCCTTTCCGTAAACAGGTATTGCTTTACCGTTTTGCAGGTTATTTATAACCAGTGGGATAAGTTTTTCAGGGAATTGATTGGGGCCGTAATTATTTGAGCAGTTTGAGATCACAACAGGCAGGCCGTAGGTATTTTTATAGGCTCTTACAAGGTGATCGGAGCTTGCCTTTGATGCAGAATACGGGCTTTTTGGATCATAGGGGGTTTCCTCGGTAAATAAACCTTCAGCTCCCAGACTGCCATATACCTCATCTGTGGAAATATGGTAAAAACGCCTGTTCTCAAAATTGGACCAGTTTTTCCTGCAGGCGTTCAGCAGGTTCATGGTACCGATTATATTCGTTTTTATGAAAGAAAGGGGATCAGTAATCGAGCGGTCAACATGTGATTCAGCAGCAAGGTGAATCACTCCGTCAATATCATATTCGGAAAAAAGCCTATCAATGAATACCTGATCCGTTATATCTCCCTTAATAAAAGTGTAATTTGCCGAGTGTTCTATATCCTTGAGATTTTCAAGATTGCCGGCATAGGTAAGCGCATCCAGGTTTAAAATTTTTATTGATGGATATTTTCTTACAAATAATCGTACTACATGTGAGCCAATAAATCCTGCCCCTCCTGTTATCAAAATTGTTTTCATAGTTTAATTGTTTTTGTTCAGGGACCTGTAATGTTTCTCCCAATTCCATGCCGAAAGTAAAGTTTCATCAAGATCATTAACAGCTTTCCAGCCAAGTTCCCTGTTTGCATATTCTGTATCAGCATATACCTTTTCAACATCGCCTTCTCTTCTGCCTACCACTTTGTAATTAAGAGCCTGCCCCGAAACTCTTTCAAATGCTTTGATTACTTCGAAAACAGAATTCCCATTACCAGTGCCCAGGTTGAAAACTTCAAATGCTGCCTTGTTTTTTCCCTCCAACAGCCTTTTTATAGCAACAACATGTGCTTTTGCAAGGTCTACTACGTTGATATAGTCGCGGATCGCTGACCCATCCGGTGTATTGTAATCATTCCCGAAAACCTTCAGTTCTTCCCTTAAACCAATGGCAGTCTGCGTGATAAATGGAACAAGGTTATTTGGAATTCCTATGGGCAGTTCCCCTATAAGAGAACTCGGGTGCGCCCCGATAGGATTAAAGTACCTTAATGAGATGATATTCGCCCATGAATTTGGTATCCTGAAATCCTGGAGGATCTCTTCGCAAATCTGCTTGGTATTGCCATAGGGTGAATTGGCCTTTTTGATAGGTGCATGTTCATTTACAGGCAGTTCATCAGGTTCGCCGTATACAGTGCAGGAGGATGAGAAAACAAGGTGATTGACATTGTTAATTTTCATTCCTTCAAGGAGATGAATGAGAGAGATGAGGTTATTTTTATAATACTCAAGGGGGATTTCTACACTTTCCCCCACGGCTTTGAAGGCTGCAAAATGAATAATTGCTTCAATAGCCTTATGTTTTGAAAATACACCGAGTGTTGCATCCCTGTCCCTGAGATCGACTTTTTCGAAAGCCGGCCGGATTCCTGTTATCTTTTCAATATTATCCAATACTTCAGGAAAAGAATTTGACAGATTGTCGACAACTACAACACGGAACCCGGCTTCCTGAAGTTCAACGACTGTATGGGAACCAATATACCCTGTACCCCCGGTAACAAGCACTGTTTTCATCATCTTTTATTATAGGCTCCAGTAATGGAGATCAGATATCTTATCTCTGTATAGACCCTTAAGGTCTACCAGGACTCCATCAGGATGCATGATTGCCAAAAAGTCTGCTTCACTAAAAGAAGCGTATTCTTTATGTCCTACGGCTACAATCACTGCATTGTATTTTCCGCTTGGTCCTTTCTTAAGCTCATAACCATATTCTTCGAATACCTCATCTGATGCAGCGTATGGATCGATAACCTCGACACGCATTCCGAATTCCTGTAGTTCATAAACCACATCTGCAACCTTTGAATTTCTTATATCACTCACATTTTCCTTGAAGGTTGTTCCCATTACAAGGATCCTGCATTCCTTCAGGTTGGTAAACAGGTTTGACAGCCGTATGGTTACCTGTTTGGCTACCCATGCTGCCATTCCGTCGTTAATGGCCCTGCCTGCATTAATGATCTGGGCATGGTGACCATACATTGCGGATTTATAGGTAAGGTAATAAGGATCGACCCCGATACAATGTCCTCCCACCAATCCCGGGAAAAAGGGAAGGAAATTCCATTTTGTACCGGCTGCTTCGAGAACCTCATACGTGTTGATATCCATCTTGTCAAAGATCATCGACAATTCATTCATGAAGGCAATATTGATATCGCGTTGTGTATTTTCGATGATCTTGGCAGCCTCGGCAACTTTAATTGAACTGGCCCTGTAAACACCAGCTTCAATAACGATCTCATAGGTTTTGGCAATCTCTTCTGCCGATTCAGCATCACAACCCGAGGTAACCTTAACGATCTTTGTAAGGGTGTGTTTCCTGTCGCCAGGGTTGATCCTTTCTGGAGAAAATCCCACCTTAAAATCTGTCAGGAATTTCAGTCCGGAAGTTTCTTCCATCAAGGGGATGCAATCATCCTCGGTACATCCCGGGTAAACCGTGGATTCATAAACTACATAATCGCCCTTGCTCAATACCTGTCCAACAGTTTTTGTTGCACTGAGCAGTGGTTTAAGATCTGGTTTTTTATGTTTATCGATCGGAGTCGGGACGGCAACAATATAGAAAGATGCCTTTTTAAGCTCCTCGATATCAGTGGTAAAGGTGATATCACAATGATCAAAGGCCTCCGGTTCAAGTTCCTCGCTGGGATCGATACGATTTCGCATTTTTTCTACCCTGTCCTCCTTGATATCGAAACCGATAACACGAATTTTTTTTGCGAATTCAAGAGCTATGGGAAGGCCAACATAGCCCAGCCCGATAACAGCCATTATTTTCTTTTTCTCAACTAATTCCTGGTACATATCTATTCTTGTTATATTTTTTTTGCAAAGGGATGATAGTCCCCTTTTAAACCTGTCTTTTCAGCATTCCTGATATTGTAAACTGTTTGAATTGAGTCCATTGCACACTCAGCACCAAAACCATTTCCTGCAAGGATTTCCTGGTAAGAGAGCGTGTGAAGATCCGTAAAACCACCACTGAATTCAATTTCTTCCCCGTCAACTGTTATGGAGCGATAGGTACGCTGTCCTTTTTCGCGCATTGGCGCAGGAACATCATTAAAATCGATACTCAGGAACCACCTGACACGGGCCTTTTCGAGCTGCAAGAATCCGGCAGCCTTATCCTCCTCCATGATATGCACTTTACTTTCCTTCACATCGCCGAAGATCCAGGTTAGCATATCAAAAAAATGTACCCCGATATTGGTAGCCACACCTCCCGATTTATGAACATCTCCTTTCCATGAATAGTGGTACCACTTTCCGCGGCTGGTGATGTAAGAAAGATCAATATCATAAATCTTTCCGGCTGGTCCTTTCCTGATCTTTTCTTTCAGGGCAATGATACCTGGATGAAGCCTTAGCTGAAGAATATTGTATACTTTCTTACCTGTTTCCTTCTCATAATCGATCAGGGCATCAATGTTCCATGGATTCAGAACGAGTGGTTTCTCACAAATGGCGTCTGCCCCGCTTCTCAGGGCAAACCTTATATGCGAATCATGCAGGTAATTCGGTGAACAAATGGAGACGTAATCGATCTGTTGCCCGGTGCGGTTCAGCTTGGCAATATGACGGTCGAAGCGTTCAAATTCAACGAAAAATGAGGTGTCCGGGAAATAGCTGTCCATAAAACCCACACTGTCAAACCTGTCCAGCGCTGCAACCAGGTCATGACCTGTTTCCTTGATTGCATTTACATGTCTTACTGCAATATAACCTGCGATTCCGATTAAAGTAAAGTTCTTTTTCATTTTTTGATATCAGGAAATCTTCCTGACCGTATTATTTTTTAATTCATATTTATCTTTTCCTTCCGGACATTCTGCGATGCCGTTCTCATTAAATTCGAGCCGGTGTCCGAATTCACTCATCCAGCCGATCTGCCGGGAGGGATTTCCAATAACCAGTGCATAGTCAGGGACCTCCTTTGTCACGACTGCCCCGGCGCCGATAAAGGCAAATTTACCGATGTCATTACCACAGATTATTGTTGCATTGGCTCCAACCGACGCGCCCCTGCCCACATTGGTTTTCTGGTACTGATCTCTGCGTATAACTGCGCTCCTGGGGTTGATCACATTGGTAAAGACCATCGAAGGACCGAGGAAAACGTCATCTTCGC
>CAYSAH010000168.1:0-7987 GCA_964428945.1 uncultured Bacteroidaceae bacterium
GGTGATACCCGGTACTTTCCAGGAGGAATAACTATAGTCGTTTCACCCGCACTTATTTTCTGATCAACAAAACCCTGCAGGTCAAAGTCTACACCCGGATCTATTTGAGCTTGAATATTTAATGCGGTGAACAGGATTAAAAGATAAACCAAAAGATTATAAAAATTTCTTTGCCTTTTCATGATCCCTTTATTTAAATCTTTGAATTCATTTACTTATTACTATTCATTTAAGTGTCTCATTTTATCGTCTGTTGCATAGCCGGTCAGGGTGTACAGGCATATTTTGAAGCTTATCTTTTAATACTCCTTCAATTTTAGACTGTGATTGAACCTGGAGGTTAATTCAGGTCCAAAAAATGATAAAAGAGTTTCTTTTATGCTTTTATTTTTTTGAATAACTGCGTTCAATAAGTTCGAGCTTGGTCAGTCCAGAAATTAATGAATGACAGTAATATATGGTGGAATGTGACAATTACATTTTGCCCATAATACAACAGTCCGAGCTTTACTTATGCCCTTAATATGTCCATATTCCCGACCTCAATAGGTTTTATTCTCTTTGCTCTCTTGCACATGTGACAGGGGTTGGTTCTTTTTTATATAGTCAGACGGGGACTGGCCAACAATGTTTTTAAACGTGGTGTTGAAATGCGAGTAACTGTTTATACCAACAGCAGCCATCGCTTCCTGAATTCGGTCGCAACCGTGGTCAAAAAGATACCGGGCATGTGAAATACGAATTGAATTAATAAAACCTGTCGTTGTTTTTCCAATCAGCGTTTTTAGCTTTCGGTGCAGTTGCATCCTGCTTAATCCAATTTCCAGGGCTAAATCTTCAACCGAATATTCAGAATCATCCAGGTGCAGTTCCAGCGTTTTGATTACTTTGCTTATAATTTTCTGATCGAAGGTCGTATAATGCCTTTTTACGTCAATAGTTATATTCTGTGTGGCCAGAAATGTTTTAAACCGGTTTCGTGTTTCAATAATATTGTCGATTTTTTTCAGCAGGGCATCTGTATTGAAAGGTTTTGTAATATAATCCCATGCTCCGCAATCCAATCCATAATTTTGATATTCGTCATCCGATTTTGCTGTAAGCATCAGGATCGGGATGTGTGATGTTTCAATCTTATTCCTGATCGTTTTACACATTTCCATGCCGTCCATTTCAGGCATCATTACGTCGGTAACAATTATATCAGGCATTTCCTTTACTGCTACATTTACTCCCTCCACTCCGTTTGACGCTTCGCTGACATGATATTGTGCCTGAAGGCAGTTCCTGAGATAGGCTCTCAAATCGTGATCGTCTTCCACAATTAATATACGCTCACGCTCAGGGGCAACCGGTTTCGTCCTGACACTTGTTAGTTTGAAATTATCCTGGGGCCATTTGTGTAAAACCTTACCATCGTTTAGTTCATTTTCTGCATAAGCTTCTTTCGAGACAGGTATGGACAAAACAAATTCTGCTCCACCGTAATTGCTGTCCGATACGATAATCTCCCCCTTGTGTGCCTTTACCAGCGTATAACATAAATGAAGTCCAATCCCAGAAGAGTAGCGGTCCTTGCCATGAAAGAAACGTTCAAAAATTTTGTTCTTTTCTTCGTCGGGAATGCCCTTGCCGCTATCCCGCACAATGATATTTGCCACGCGAAGCTGATCTTTCCAAATAGGTTTCACCTCCAGCTCGATAATTCCTTGCTGGGGTGTGTATTTAAATGCATTAGAGATAACATTATAAAGCACCTTCTCCATGATGTTGGGGTCGAAATAGCAAATGAAGTCTTTGGGATCCAAAATATTAAAATGAATATGCTCATTTTGAGCCTGCCATAAAAAGGCTTTTGTGGTGTGCTCGATAAATTCAGACAGGTTATTTTCATTTACATTCAATATATTTATATCTGCACTGATCTTTCTGAAGTCGAGCAACTGGTTTACCAGGAACATCATTCTTTTCGTGTTTTTCGAGATAACCTGGAAACAGAATTCCTTGGCTTCATTTGCCATATCTTTTTGCATCAAATCGCTGAGTGGACCAATTATCAGTGATAAGGGGGTTTTAAATTCATGGGCCACATCCGTGAAGAACTGAAGTTTTAAATTGTGAATTTTTTGTTCTTTCTCATGATTTAGCTGATCAAGTTGGATCTTTTGCCGAAGCTTATGCCTATTGTACAGGAAATAAAGGAAAACAGCCAAAAGTGTAATGCTTATAATACAGTAGGCGACAAAAGCCCAGATGGTTTTCCACGGAGCCGGCAGAATTGTAATAAGAATTGATTTTGGAATGTTGCTCCAGACACCATCTTTGTTCGCTGCTTCAACCACAAAGGTGTAGTCTCCGGGTTTTAAATTTGAGTAGCTGGCAAAATGGTACTTGCCTTTCGTTTCTATCCAATTCACATCATTCCCAATCAATTTGTATCTGAATTTACTTTCCCTGGCATCTATTATGTGAGATCCGGCAAATTCAAAAGAAAAATTATTCTGCAGGTAGTTTAACCGGATACTTTCTGTTTCGTTGATCGATTTTGACAGATTTGTATTCGGCAAGGAGGGGAGTTGAGGTTTAATGTAATTCTGGTGAACCTTTACTCCGGTAAAGAATACATGGTTACTTTGGGTGCTATGCTTTATTTCTGAAGGATTAAATGAATTGATCCCGTTGATACTGCCGAAGTATATATTTCCATCTTCATCTTTGTCAACAGCCTCTGTGAACGTGCTGGTTGATAATCCGTCTCTGTAGGAGTATTCCTGCACCTTTTGTGAATCCGGAGAGTAGGCTATAATTCCCTGTGAGTTGCTAAGCCAGAGCTGCCCCTGCTTATCCTCCATGATGGCCATAATTTTTTTGTCAACAATTCCCGGGGAGGAAATCTGAGAAAACTCATTCGACCCTTTGGCTTTTAATAACAGACCTGCATCGGTTCCCACCCAGATATTGTCGTTCCGATCTTTATAGAAGCACCAGATCGCATTGTTGGCAATGTGATAATCATTCTTCATAGAATGTTGGTACACCTCCAGTGATTGAAATTCTCCTTCCTCGGTCAGGTTAATTTTATAGATACCTTCGGAAATCGTACCTACCCAGATGCAACGGGATAAATAATCGGAATAAAGCGTGAAAATACGTTTATTACGAAGCAACTCGGTCTGATTATAAAAATAGTGTGCCCAGTCACATTCATCTTTCTTCTGAATTATCAGTCCGGTATAAGTTCCATAATAGTAGTTTCCGGCATGGTCACGGCAAATGGAAAAGATATTTTGAATTTGGCTTCCCTCATGTCCTGTTTTTATTGATAGATTTTTAAATTGAAGGCTGTTTTCCTCTGCACGGAAAATGCCAAGGTTACTCGTCAGGTAAATTTGATTATCGAATTTATAGAACTTGATCGGAAAGATGTTCTGGGGCAATTCTAATTTCCTGGTTTCCTGATTTCCTAAATTGTGAAGATAACAGCCCCCGTTTTGTAATCCCAAATAGAGTTTATTCCGGTCATAAAGGAGCGCCTGAATATGTTGTGATGAATTTGGATCCAGCTGTAAGGGGACTTGTGCGAAATTTTCGGGTGATAAGGACGCATAACAAACACCTTGTCGGTTAGCAACCCATAAAGTGTTTGAATTATCGCAATAAAGCTCAGGAATACTGTTATTTAATAAGCTGGCATACTTTTTATTCTCATTTGTAATGTTTTCGATAATCCTCATTTCAGAGGCATCCACCATGTATAGGCCATGGCTTAAGGTGCCGGCCCAGATGATATTATCGTCCGAAACACATAACGAAGAGATTTCAATATCCCTGGCAATATTAAAATTTGTAAGGGCAAAAGTATTATCGTTTTTTGTAATGCAGACCAGAAAGCCTGCAGCTCCCCCCCAGATTTTTCCATCCTTGTCTGCTGTTAATTCAAGAATATAATGATTTTTAGTAGCATCAACCTGCAGGCATTCATTTTTTTTCATATACCATATTCCATTGTTTGTTGCAAAGTAGATCCCGGAACTATTCGCCGCCATCTTATTTATTATCAAACCTGTCAGGGGTAATTGGAGGAGTTCGGGCAAGGACTGGGGATCACTTTGTTTTATTTTAAGGACCCCATTTGAAGTAGCGACCAGGATGTCACCGTCTTTGTCTTCAATGAAATCATTAATAACCTCATACCCGCCTGGTGTCTTCACTCTCACAAATCGCTCCGTTTTCAGATCGTAGTAGTTCAGTCCTTCTCCATCAGTTCCAATCCATAAACGTTTTTGGGAATCCTCAAAAATACTGAGAATCCGATTGCCTGAAATACTTTCAATGTTGTTTGTTTGTGATGAGAAGTTTTCAATGTTGTATCCATCATAACGATTCAGCCCGTCGTACGTTCCAATCCAAATAAACCCGTAGCTGTCCTGAAGAATGCAACTGACATCGTGCTGAGAAAGACCGTCGTTTACCGTTAAACTCTTAAAACGGAGCTGGGCATGGGCCTGGAAACTGAATAGCAGCGAAAAGAATTGAATTAAGACAAAATAGCGTATAAAATTTCGTTTTGTTGTTGCCATCACTCCACCGGTATTAGTTTGATCCCCTACTTATTGTAAATATAGAAATCGTAGGCACAAATTCCACATAAGCACAGAAAAGTGTTAAGATACAGTCAATATTTGTTACAATATCGAATAATTCACGCTTATAATGAACCCAGGATGTGATGCACCTGCTGATCGGATTTCACTGGCATGTTACAATAGCGGATGGAATTGTTACATACGATTTAGAGAATATCTTCAAAGAAACATACTTTTACCTGAACGCAATTGAGCGCTGATTGTAAAGCATAACAATAAAAAATGGTGAGGTTGATAAAAGCGAATGTTCGTCATTCAGGGACAAGGGCATTAATTGCGGCAGCTTGCATTGATCATATCCTAAATGGTATATACCTGGTATCTAACTCTAACGAAAGACTTATATGAGAAAGTATGCACTAACCCTGATAGGTATCTTACTTTGGGGGTCACAGATCTTGCTCGGGCAGACAACAATTACAGGGACCGTAAAATCTGCCTCTGACGGAGAGATTCTCATGGGTGCAACCATTGCAGTGCCTGGTACTGCGGTAGGTGCAATTTCCAACATCAATGGAACCTATTCCATTTCAGTCCCGGCCAATGCAAATGAATTGGTTTTTAAGTATGTTGGAATGATCTCTCAAACCATATCAATCGATGGCAGGAAGCATATAGACGTTGCACTCGAATATGATGCACTGGGACTTGAAGAAGTGGTTGTAGTTGGCTACGGTACTCAACAGAAAGCAACGATCACCGGGGCAATATCAGAAATCAATTCTGATGTAATTAATCAGGCCCCACAGGCCAATATCAGCAATGCCCTTGTTGGCCGAATGACGGGGCTTCTGACAGTTCAACGGGAAGGGGAACCCGGTCAAAACGAGACTACACTTCGCATCAGGGGCCAGGGAACCTTTTCCGGTTCATTAGATCCGCTTATTATGATAGATGGTATTGAGGCTAAAAATTATAATAACATTGATCCCAGTGAGATTGAAAACATAACAATCCTAAAGGATGCATCTGCCACAGCAGTGTATGGTGTAAGGGGAGCCAACGGAGTCCTGCTTATTACCACCAAAAGAGGAGAACTTGGCCGACCTAAACTGAGTATTTCATCAAATGTTGGATTCAATACATGGATCGAGCAGAAAGAAAACACCGGCAGTTATCCATATGCACTTGCATATAATGAAGCCCGCAGGTACAACTCCTATACTACGGGTTCCTATGTGCCAAAATTCACCGAGGAGGATATTGAGCACTTCAGGACCGGTGATGATCCAATCTTTCATCCGGATGTGGACTGGATGGACTTGTTTTTTAATCAAACTGCGATGCAGACTAAGCATAATGTTAACATTTCCGGAGGTAATAAACTGATAAAATATTTCGTATCTGCAGGATATTTCTTTCAGGAAGCCGGATTCAGTGATGAGCTCACGGAATTGGCGCCCGGTTACAATGCACAACACTCCTACAGAAGATACAATCTTCGTTCCAATTTTGATTTTAACATTACAAAACGCCTTACTGCCAGCCTTCAACTATCAGAGCAGATCGAGCGAAAGAAAGGGCATAATGATACAGGTTATTTGCTTGATAAAGTATACAATATGCCTCCATGGCCTTCACCTGGAATTGTTGATGGCAAAATTGTAAAAGTGTATGACATTTATGGAGGAGAGGTTCTTGAATATTTCCTGGGGAATGGATATAACCTTGCTGCTGATAATTATTTGACAAACTCTCTCAGGGTTGATTATAAGCTTGATTTCATTACGGAAGGCTTAAATCTGCACTCTACGATCTCTTATTGGAACCTTGCCAGCGATACCAAAAGGTTTTACAAAAATGTTCAGACGTATAAGCCTTTGTACTTGCCTGATAGTACGATTCTTTATGCCAGCCAGAATGATGATCAATCCTTTGGCTTTTCTGAATCTGCAGATAAACTAAGGAAAAATTATTTAGAAGTCGGAATGGACTATTCCAGGAGTTTTGGAGGACACAATGTCAGTGCTCTGGTATTGTATAACCAGGCTAAACTGTATGATCCGCATCTGGCCTACGTGATCCCGAATGGGCACCAGGGTTTGGTCGGAAGAGTCACCTACAACTATAAGCTGCGTTATCTTGTTGAATTTAACATTGGGTACAACGGTACGGAGAACTTTGCTGTCGGAAAACGATTTGGTGTATTTCCAGCGTACTCACTGGGATGGATCGTAACGGAGGAGCCTTTCTTCCCCCGGAACAACATAATTACCTATTTAAAAATCAGGGCAACCTATGGGGAAGTTGGTAACGATAGAATTGGAGGCGAAAGATTTTTATACCGCCCTGCATCTTATGAATTCGCAACCCTTGACGATAATTCACAACCCTCTTATTATTTCTTTGGGGTGCCCGGTACAACATGGCAAAAATACCCTGGATCCTTTGAAGGAACGAATGGTAATCCCGATCTGACATGGGAGCGGGCAAAGAAGACCAATATTGGAACTGATATTACCTTATTTCACAACAAGCTCAATATTTCAGGGGACTATTTTTATGAATACAGGGATAACATTCTGGCTTTTCCTCAAACCATACCCAATATTCTTGCTGCAGAACTTGCCCCGCAAAACTGGGGGGAAATGGAAAACGAAGGTTTCGAACTGGAAGCAAATTACAGGGATGCAAGTGGCAGCTTCAAATATTGGGTAAATGCGAATTATACCTTTGCACAAAATACGGTTCTTTTTCAGGATGAGGTCGCAAGACTTTTCACATACCAGAACCGGACCGGGCAGTCCAGCGGACAGTTCTTCGGACTAATCTCTCAGGGATTCTATAACTCCTGGGAAGAGGTAAACGATGCATACAGACCTCAAAGTTCCTATCAGAGTAACCGGATTATGCCGGGCGATGTCAAATACAAAGATATAAACGGGGATTGTATTATCGATCCGGATGACCAGGTGCCCATTGGTTACTCCAATTATCCTGAAGTTATTTTCGGTTTGGCTATTGGAGCTAATTATAAAGGATTCGGACTATCAGTTTTATTTCAGGGAGCGGACCGGGTGAGCAGACGTGCAGGCACCCGTAAGTACAGACCCTTCGAATGGGAATCCGCCATTCCTACCTATGTAAATGATCATTCCTGGACCCCGGAGAGATACGAAAACGGAGAGGATATCGAGTTCCCCCATCTGTCTGCAGATCAGATCCAGCAGCATAGTTCTCAATCTTCCACTTTATGGGTTCAGAATTCTCGTTATGTACGACTGAAAAATGTTGAAGTTAGTTATGAGTTTAAAAACGATCTCTTAAAGAGAATGAATATGAGCTCTGCACGTATTTATGTGAATGGTCACAACTTGATTACCTGGGACAATTTGTGGAGG
>CAYSAH010000169.1:0-7946 GCA_964428945.1 uncultured Bacteroidaceae bacterium
GTTTGCTTCATGATATTGATGTTGAATTAACAAATGCGCTTCCTGAGCTGCATGGTTTAAAAGCAAAGGAATTGCTTGAAGATCTAAGGCTTGACGAGGAGATGTTGGATGTGATGAGAATGCATAACGAAGAAGCAACAGGTGAGGAACGGCAAACGGAATTCCAACATGCACTGGCTGCAGGTGAAACCATAACCGGATTGATTTATGCCACAACATTGGTATACCCTGATAAAAAGATCAGTTCCATACAATATAAATCTGTTATAAAACGAATGAAGCAGCCAGCTTTTGCTGCCAGTGTAAAGCGCGATCACATTCTTGAATGTGAGAAGGTCGGTCTGGGGCTGGAAGAATTTGTGCAAATAGCAGTAGATGCAATGAGAGACATCCATGAAGAAATCGGCCTTTAATTCATATTGGAATGAACTACCTCATGCCCTATCAAATGGTCATACCTGTCGCCCTGGCCCCGGTGATACATTAAAATCAGGTATTCGTCTTTTGTTTCATAGTGACTGCCTTCGATCTCAGAAATGTCAACCGTCTTACTTCCATTCGGAAGAAATACATATCTGTAATTGTGAATCCCCTGTTTTAGGAGCAGTGTCCCTGTGTAGGCCGATAAATCCTGGTCGTAGGTCATTCTGTTCATTTCTGTAAACTGCCAGTTGGTATTGGCTCCTGCTATATAAACATCTCCGTCAGCAAAAGGGAAAGGCATTTCCAGGGTAAAATGAACGAAAACATAGTCAGCCTCAAGCTCGGGTTCGGAGCAATTGGCAGCTTCAATAAAATATCTGCCGTTAATGTCATCCCTGTCAAAATATAGGTACGCCGGATTTACTTCATCTGTTTTTAATTGAAAGTGGAAATAGTCCATGTATTGAATGTCCTGGATGTGATATTCCCTCACTTGTGTGCTCCTGGTATTGAACATGCGAAACTCGTTACCAGCCGGAAAGACATTCTCTTCCTGGTAATCATACACCAGTTCACCGGGGTTAATAAAAAGTGGTTGCAATCCAGTGATCTCATAATCCCAAATGCCGTTCTGATAAATTGAAAGTGTAGTTTCCCTGAAGGGATCATCAATCCTGTAGCCGGTATGGTCGATCGTTACATCGATCTCGTGTCCGCTGTCCCTGTAAATACTGAGGACCGGACGGTTTACTATGGCATTTATTTTCACTGCAGCCTCAGAGATCAGGAATCGGCGCGTGAATACGACCTCTTCACTGTCGTAATCCCTGTAAACCACCAGCAGGTAGTTTCCCGAACTGGTAAACCTGACATCATTATTAGGCAATTTCAGCTTATAATGGTTATAACTATAATAGGTATTGAATGAAGCCTGCACCTCATTGATCTGATTTTCGAAATAACCTATCATGTAGTGCTGCTCTGTAAGATCAGATTGTTTCCAGTCCGCATTGCAATGGTATATCATGTAAGAGAAATTGCTTACATCCGAGGATAGTTCGTCGAATTCCAATATCAGGGGTACATTTTCAGAGGTCGTCATAATCGGGTAACTGTTGATCCAACCCTCCCTGTAAAACTGAATGGTCTTTATCTGTTCATCAATTACCACCTCCCTGCCGATTCCTTCTTTATCAAACACCTTGTCCTGGCATTTGGTATCAGGTGACAGTATCAGGAGTAAAATGCCAATTGAGCAGACAAGGAATTTTCCCATGTTCAGAATTTAGATTGAATATATATTAACACTTTTATATTACAAGCATTGTGCCAATAGTTGTTTTGAACACCTAACATATTAAGATCACTGGAGCTACAGAACAAGCATTCAGATGCAAAATTCAATTTCCCGGATATGCTTCCCAATGCCGGATAATATGGGGTTTCCGGGTCCGGGAAATCCGCCCGGAATCCAATCTTTCAACATTTCAGCGTTCCATTTTTCCAATCTCCCGGTATTCCATTTTTCCCTGCCAAAATTTGCTAAGCACAATTTAACCTGAACAATTAGGATTGAATAATTTAAATATATAAATATATCTGTTTGTTGATTCACAAAAATAGCTAATTTTGCTTCTTCTTTATTATTCATCTTAGAACAATCGTAAATAATGTCTGAAGTTATCAAGATACGCAAAGGCCTTGATATCAAATTAAAGGGAAAGGCTGATAAAATATTTATCAAAGCCCCGAGGTCAAAAACGTACTCAGTTAAGCCAGTTGATTTTCATTCGTTGACTCCTAAGATCGTTGCAAAACCATGCGTGGAAGTTAAAGTAGGATCCACTCTATTTTATGATAAATATCGCCCGGAGATCAAATTCACGTCTCCTGTCAGTGGTATTGTTCAGAAAATTATAAGAGGAGAGAGGCGCCGCATCATCGCTATAATTGTTGAGGATGACGGCAAGGATACTGCCTTAAGCTTTAAGAAGGGTGATCCGGCACGTATGACACGTGAGGAGATCGTTGAAAATTTACTTGAAAGTGGATTATGGCCCGTAATTCATCAACGTCCATATGATGTGATAGCAACTCCTTCGGATGTGCCAAAAGCAATCTTTATTTCAGGATTTGACACATCACCTCTTGCTCCGGATTTTGATTTTATTATGAAGGACAATGAGAAAGATTTCCAGGTAGGAGTTGATGTACTGTCAAAACTTACTGAAGGAAAGATCCACCTTGGCCTTGACGCCAGTTATCCTGCTGCGAAATCATATACTGAAGCAAAAAATGTTGAAAGACATTACTTTAAAGGTCCTCATCCGGCTGGTAATGTTGGGATTCATATTCATAGAATATCTCCGATTAATAAGGGAGAGAAAGTTTGGACTGTTAAACCACAGGACGTGCTGGCGATCGGAAGACTTTTCCAGACAGGTAAGTATGATCCGAGTGTGGTTGTTGCCTTTTGTGGGTCCGAAGTTAAAAAACCAGTATACTATAAATTGATCCGTGGTGCTGAAGTCTCCACCATTGCTGCCGACAACCTGAATGAAGGTAATGTCAGGTTGATCAGTGGGAATGTTCTTACCGGCAGAAAAATATCAATGGAAGGTCATATTGGATTTAGTGATTCGCTGGTTTCCGCCATTCCGGAAGGAGATTATTATGAAATGTTTGGATGGATACTTCCCGGGCTTCAGAAATTTTCAGTTTCCAGGAGTTTCCTTTCATGGCTGATGCCAAACAAGGAGTACAAGCTTGATACAAACCTTCACGGAGGGGAGAGAGCCTTTGTTATGACCGGAGAATATGAGAAGGTTTTACCGATGGATATCTATCCGGTGGCATTGCTTAAATCGATCATTGTTGAAGATATCGACAGGATGGAACAACTGGGTATTTACGAAGTCGTGGAGGAGGACCTCGCACTTTGTGAATTTGTCTGCACATCTAAAACGCCTGTTCAGTCAATACTTAGGGGTGGATTGAATTTATTGAGGAAGGAATTAGAATAAAAAATACTGTCATTATATCCTATGAATGCATTAAGAAGATATATCGATAAGATAAAACCAAATGTTGAGAAAGGGGGCAAATTTCATTTTTTGAAATCCACTTTTGAAGGATTTGAAACTTTCTTATTTGTTCCAAATACTGTTACTAAAACCGGTACTCACATCAGGGACGCATTTGATATGAAACGCGCCATGATAATGGTGGTGATCGCCATGATCCCGGCATTGCTTTTCGGTATGTGGAATACCGGTTACCAGCATTTCTTCGCTATGGGTGTTGAAGCCGGTTTCTGGGAATTGTTATGGTTTGGTTTTTTGCGTGTGTTCCCCATCATAGTGGTTTCGTACCTTACAGGTTTGGGAATAGAATTTATTTTCGCTCAGATTCGCGGTCATGAAATAAATGAAGGATTTCTTGTATCAGGCATGCTTATCCCCCTGGTATTGCCGGTGGATGTGCCACTTTGGATGGTCGCAGTTGCAACAGCTTTTGCCGTAATTATTGGAAAAGAAGTGTTTGGAGGAACAGGAATGAATATTCTGAACCCGGCACTTACAGCGCGGGCCTTTCTCTTTTTCGCATATCCGACGAAAATGTCGGGAGATCTGGTTTGGGTAGCAGGACTTGGGAAAGGGCTGGAAACTACAGATGGATTTTCAGGAGCCACAATTCTTGGGCAGGCAGCACAGAACAGGGAAGTATTTGTCAATGGAATTGGCGAACCCTTTACAGCCTGGGATAAATTCATGGGTATTATTCCCGGATCCATTGGAGAGACATCAACACTTGCCATTCTTATCGGGGCGCTGTTCCTTATATTTGTTGGCGTTGCAAGCTGGAAGATTATTCTTTCCGTATTTGCAGGAGGAACTGTTATGGGATTGATCCTGAATGCTGTAGGGGGGAATGCCTTAATGGATATGCCTTTCTGGGAGCACCTCATCGTGGGAGGTTTTGCCTTTGGAGCTGTATTTATGGCAACTGATCCTGTATCGGGAGCACAAACGGAGAGAGGTAAGTGGATCTATGGTTTTCTTATCGGTTTCCTGGCCATCCTTATCAGGGTATTCAACCCGGGGTATCCGGAAGGTGTAATGCTTGCAATCCTTCTTATGAATGTGTTTGCCCCGCTTATCGACCATTATGTGTTGGAGGGTAATATCCGCAGGCGATTAAAAAGAGCAAAGGTTCAAGCTTAATATTTATTTCAAATGAAAAGTTACAGTAATACATACATTTTCATATTTTCCGTGATCATGGTCGTGATAGTGGCGATACTGCTTTCATTCGTTTCAATGAAACTGAAACCACTGCAGGAGATGAACCGGGAAATAGAAAGAAAGGGAGATATTCTGCGTTCTGTTGGAGATGCTGCAGAGGAATCTGATGTTAAGGATAAAAATGGCTACATCGAGCAGGAGTTTGATAAGTATATCACAGATTCATATGTAGTTAATTACTCTGGAGAACTACAGGAAAGTGAGAATGCCTTTGATATCACATTAAAAATCAAAATACAATCTGATCAGGATGTTAAAGACCGGCTTTTCCCTGTCTTTGTCTATACATCAGAATCAGGTGATCATAAATATGTTGTTCCCGTCAGGGGAAAGGGTCTCTGGGGCCCGATCTGGGGCTATGTTTCCTTCGATCCTGACCTGAATACAATCTTTGGAGCAGTGTTCGATCACTCCAAGGAAACACCGGGACTGGGTGCGGAAATCAATACCTACTGGTTTGAAGGTGCGTTTTCCGGTAAAAAGATCTTTGATGAAACCGGGGCGTTTGTAAGTGTCAGAGTAATAAAAAATGCGGAAACTGAGGGAAATCCTCATGCCGTTGATGCAATCTCAGGTGGAACCATAACCTCCATGGGGCTGGACGATATGCTGCTCGATTATTTCGAGGGATATGTTGATCATTTCAAGGAGAAAGGAAATGCTAATTAGATTTTAGAAAGAGGAATTATGACTGAAAAGGAACCATTATTTTCCGCTAAAAACCTGAAGCTAATCAGGGAACCTCTGGGTCAGAGCAACCCGATCACGGTTCAGGTTCTCGGAATTTGTTCTGCACTGGCAATTACAGTGCAGATGAAACCGGCTATCGTTATGGCATTGGCGGTTACGGTTGTAACAGCTGTGTCGAATGTTGTGATATCATTAATGAGAAAGATGATCCCGCCAAGGATCAGGATAATTGTTCAACTTGTTGTGATCGCCACGATGGTGATCATAGTTGACCAGGTTTTACAGGCATTTGCGTACGAGGTAAGTAAACAGCTTTCTGTTTTCGTAGGTCTGATTATAACGAACTGTATAATTATGGGACGACTGGAGGCATTTGCGCTTGCAAACAAACCGTGGCCGGCATTTCTGGATGGAGTCGGGAACGGTTTTGGCTATGGAATGATCCTTATCATCGTTTCGATAATAAGGGAACTGCTGGGCTCAGGATCCTTGTTGGGTTTCAGGATTATCCCACAGGCATTTTATGATGCCGGCTATGCAAATAACGGACTGATGGTTCTGCCCCCAATGGCCCTTGTAGTAGTTGGGGTGATCATTTGGGTTCAGCGCTCAAGAAATAAAGGTCTGATTGAACAGAAGTAATTGAACAGAACATGGAAAATTTAGTAAATATATTCGTTAAGTCTATCTTTATCGATAACATGATTTTTGCCTATTTCCTGGGCATGTGTTCTTACCTGGCTGTTTCCAAGACAGTTAAGACTTCAACAGGTTTAGGTATTGCAGTAATTTTTGTACTCGGATTTACAGTTCCTATCAACTACCTGCTTGAGAAATTTGTCCTGAAAGCAGGGGCACTGGAGTGGCTGAGTCCTTCCCTTGCAGATGTTGACCTGAGTTTTTTAAGTTTTATAATGTTTATTGCGGTTATTGCATCCATGGTGCAACTTGTTGAAATGGTTATTGAGAAATTTTCTCCCTCTCTCTACAGTTCGCTTGGCATTTTTCTTCCCCTGATAGCAGTAAACTGTGCTATTCTTGGAGGAGCATTGTTCATGCAGGAAAGGGAGTATTCAAGCATTGCCGAAGCAACATCTTTTGGACTTGGATCAGGAGTGGGCTGGTTCCTTGCTATTGTAGGGATAGCCGCCATTCGTGAGAAGATCCGTTATTCCAACGTGCCTGCACCTTTGCGGGGACTGGGAATAACCTTTATTATTACCGGACTTATGGGTATTGCGTTTATGAGTTTTATGGGAATTAAATTATAATTAAGAAAAGTTGATCATATGATATTGCTAGCATCAAACGGATTGATCATTCTTGTAAGCATCATAGTTTTCCTTGTGGTTATTATACTGCTGGTTGCAATGCTGCTCTTTGCAAGAAAAAAGCTTACTCCACAGGGGGATGTTACACTTGCTGTAAATGATAAAAATTTCACTGTCAAGCCAGGATCTACGATTTTAAGTACCCTGTCCGGAAATGGTATATTCCTGCCATCAGCTTGTGGAGGGGGAGGTACTTGCGGAATGTGTAAATGCCAGGTTCTTGAAGGCGGAGGGTCCATACTTCCGACTGAAACGGGTTTCTTTACCAGGAAGGAGCAACAAAACTCATGGCGACTCGGTTGCCAGGTGAAGATACGCGAGGATATGAAGATCAAGGTTCCTGATGAGGTTCTGGAAATAAAGAAATGGGAATGCGAGGTTGTCTCGAACGGCAATGTGGCAACATTCATTAAAGAATTTGTTGTTAGACTTCCCGAAGGTGAAAACCTTGATTTCAATTCAGGCGGATACATCCAGATAGATGTTCCGAAAATTGAGGTTGATTTCAAAACTGATATAGAAGTTGAGAAGCAATACAGGGATGAATGGGATAAATTCCACATGTGGGATCTGAAGATGAAGAATACTGAAGAGACCTACAGGGCATATTCCATGGCCAATCACCCTGCAGAAGGAAATATTGTTAAACTGAATATCCGTATTGCAACACCACCATGGGATGTAAGCCACGGACGCTTCAAAAATGTAAATCCCGGTGTTTGTTCCTCATATATTTTCTCAAGAAAGCCCGGAGACAAGGTGATGATATCCGGGCCCTATGGAGAATTCTTTATAAAAAACACCAAGAAAGAAATGATCTATGTTGGTGGAGGAGCCGGAATGGCACCATTGCGGTCTCATCTCTTCCATCTGTTCCATACCATGAAAACAGGTCGACAGGTTTCTTACTGGTATGGCGCAAGATCCTTAAGAGAAGTATTTTATGAAGATGAATTCAGGGCCATTGAAAAGGAATTCCCTAATTTTAAATTTCACCTTGCTCTGTCAGAACCTAAGCCAGAAGATAATTGGACAGGACTAAAAGGATTTATTCACCAGGTTCTTTACGATAATTACCTCCGCTACCATGAGGAACCTGAAGAGATTGAATATTATATGTGTGGTCCACCTATGATGAACGATGCAGTTCATAAACTTCTTTACAATCTGGGAGTTCCTGAAGAAATGATCGCTTTTG
>CAYSAH010000170.1:0-7936 GCA_964428945.1 uncultured Bacteroidaceae bacterium
AAAACAAATAAGAGAAGAAAAACATTTGACTCAAGCTCAACTTGGAGAATTAATTGGTGTAAAAAAGGCGCAAATATCTAAAATTGAGAACAATTTGACAGATGCTCGATTTGAAACTATTTTGAAAGTATTTAGAGCTTTAAATGCAAAGATTAATTTCAATGTTGAATTAAAATAACAGCCGAACGCACAATCGAGTAGACGGCTCCGCCAGTTATAATTGACGGAGTGCGCCTCTCACAGTTTTCCGCCGGAATGTAATGAAGGAGGACCACCCGGCGTACGGGCCACGTACCGGTCGGTTCCTTCGCTGCACACCTCACGGTGAAACAGCTTGCAGCTTGCCAATGGTTCGGGACCTTACTCCCGCCCACAAGGGACTTGCAGCGAGATGCAAATTAAACTGTCAGTACCCCGTCCAAGGATTCTGCGTATTCGCCCGAGACATTCTCCGGAAATAATAAATGAATTGTGCCGGCCTGACCAACTCTCTTTATTTGCAGGTATAATCAACCCTGATCACCTCTGTAAGGTAGCTGTCCTGCTTTATAACAACCTGCTCAGGAAAATTTGTCGGAGAATAAACGATCTGGTGAAACAACACATCCCCTGAAAGCAGATCGGTGGTTTGTATAATATTATTCACATAGGTTTTGCCTTCAAAGGGAAGCTTAAGCGATGAGTAAATATTTCTTTTAAGGTCATAGGCATAACTGAAGGCTTCAATGGTGTCTCCCTGGATACCATCAAGACAAACATACTTAATCATATTCCCCGAGAGGTCATATTCATATTCTTTATAAGCTTCCATTTCAAGCCCCTGGGTCCCCGGGTTCATAATATATACCTCTTCCGAGGTGATTTTATCTCCATCATATTCAAATGTTTTGTAACCGGTATAGGTGGTATCTGAATCTTCCTGAGTAAACCTGTCAAGTGATATGCTGTATTCATCAGACCTTAATACAAGGTCTCCTTCATAGACCAATCTCGATTCAAGCTTCTGATAAGTCTGGACATTCTTTCTTGTAAGCGTGCTTAACTGACCAGTTTCATTATACCTGAAGTAATGTGTCTGGTAATTGCTCCAGATTATATAATCAAGCTGATCATCGACATATTTGTAATCAGCAGTGATTGCTGTTGCATTTGTGCCCTGGGCCATCGTTCTTGTTATCAGTTGTGGTAAACAACTTAACCGATCAGTCTCTGTTTCACAAGCGGAACCGAGTATAAGTAGAGCGATAAAAATTGCTGGAATTGTACCTTTCATAATTCATTAAGAAGTTTTCAAAAGTACAATTAGTACGTTTCCGGGGCAACATTTGTTCACGTGTTTACACAGAAGAATGAAATTGAAAGGCGAATGCTTAAAACGTGTGGGTCTAAATGTTTAGTTCCCACCCCTTTTCGTACTCTCGTCCCCAGTAATTCTTCATAAATTTTTTGTTCAGCATATGCCCGTTGGCCGGATCGATCTGAAGCTTTTCACCGGTTTTCCATGCGATATTCGACAACAGCAGAAGCTGAACACTCTTGTAGGCTTCGTCAACAGGTGCATTAAGTTTGTCTCCTGTCCGGATTGCACTGATCAGGTTGCCAAAATGTACATCCGTCATTTCACCTCCACCCATCGTACCCATAGAAATATTCTGCTGGGCTGATTTGTATTCTTCAACAACATTTCCCCCTTTGCCATACACAATATAACCGTCCCTGTCAATCACAACTGATCCTTCCGTTCCAACGATTAATGAACCTCTTCCCCTGTTGTAAAAAGTCGAACCATTGCAGCTCTTTCCCTCCCAGCTGATCATTTTATCGCCATAATCAAAGTTTGTTACCAGGGTGTCATAGAATTCCCAATCGTCATTGAAATGATATCTTCCTCCTTCGGACGAAATGCTTTTTGGGAAATCTACCTGCAGTGCCCAGCGGCATACATCCACCTCGTGGGTTCCGTTATTGAGGGTTTCACCTGTACCCCAATGCCAGAACCAGTGCCAGTTATAGGGATGTATATTGTCCTTGTATGGTCTCCTGGGAGCCGGACCCTGCCATAATTCCCAGTCGAGAGACCCCGGCACCGGGACCTCTTTTCCAACACCGATCGAATCGCGGGTATTGCTGTACCATGCCTTTGCGTAATATGCCCTTCCAATTAATCCCTCATGAATTTTTTTTACAATTTGAATGGTATGATCAGATGAACGTTGCTGATTTCCCATTTGAACAAGTTTCCCATATTTCTTTTGTGCTTCAACCAGCATTTCACTTTCAGCCGGATTATGGGCGCAGGGCTTTTCAACGTACACATGTTTGCCTGCCTGCAGTGCGGCAATTGCCATCGGGGCATGCCAGTGCTCGGGTGTTGCAATAGTAATCACATCTATATCCTTATCTTCAAGCACTCTCCTGAAATCCTTTTCCCAGGTTGGTTTTTTACCAAATTTCTTCTCCACACCTGATGAAAATTCACCAAAATACCTGTCATCCACATCACAAATGGTTTTTATCATGGTATTTTCATTGGCGGCAACTGAATCCAGGTGGGCAAATCCCCTGCTGCGTATCCCGAGTACGGCAAAATTTACACGCTCATTCGCCCCGGGACTCGAATTTTTTCCATATGAAAAAAGAGGTGCAGCTGCGATCGTTCCTGCTGCAAGGGAGGCATTTTTAATGAATTTTCGTCTTGAATCCTGCATGATATGAGTTTAATTGGTTAATGTCGGGTAGAAATATATAAAAGAATTGCTAAGCCAAATTGAAATAAGTCACTGAATTTTAAAAACATCTTCGTCATTTGAATTCAAACTGAACAAACACAGGCAAATGGTCGGAGAAAAAGTTTCCGTCGCGGGAGTCTGTAAGTCCTGCATATTTTCTTACCCTTATCCCTTCTGAAACAAAGATATAGTCGATCCTTGGTCCATGTTCATCCTCACAGGTAAACCCTGAAAAGGTCCAGATTGAACCGTGTGGCGGAAGCTCTGAAACAGTATACGAATCATTAAGAAAAGCGGAAAGCTTCTTTACAGGTATGGATTCAGGCGGAAGGTTAAAGTCCCCGCAAAGGATGACAGGAAGTCCGCCGGATTTTTTACCAATCTCACTGATGATAAGGTCGGCTGCATTTTTCCGGGCCTCAAGCCCGATATGGTCAAAATGGGTATTGAATACCAGGAAACTTTTTCCTGTTTTGAGATCCTTCAGCCTCACCCAAGAGCATATCCTTATGCATGCAGCATCCCAGCCCAATGCGGGTTTGCCAGGGTCCTCAGCAAGCCAGAAATGACCTGATTCCTCTGACTGGAAAAGCCTGGTATCATAAAATACGGGGGAGTATTCCCCTTTGTCAATTCCATCGTCCCTGCCTACCCCTGCAAATGAATAATCCGGGAAAGCTGAATCCATATCGGCAACCTGGTCAGCAAGAGCCTCCTGCAGGCAGAAAATCCCGGCTCCATGGAATTTCAGTAGCCTGGCAACATCATCTTTCCGGTTCGGCCATGCATGTATGCCATCCACCGGGGTATTCAGCCTGATATTATACGTTATTATATTGATCTGGGCAGCAGTATTGGAAGAAATACCTGTAAGAAGGATAACAAGGCTAAAAATGATATATTTTTTCATAATAAACATTGCTTTACCTGGTGGACTGACTGTAAACAAAACACAAAATACATTAAAAAACTTAAGTTTCCAGTATCTTGCATTATGTATACCTATGAAAAATTCACCGTGAGGCTGTTTCCATGGTTCACATTGATCCTTGGAATATTTTTTGCTGCCACCGGATTCTATATTCAATCGGCAATATTCGGAACATTTGGGGCTTTTTTTTCCATATCATTTACAGGTTTTAATATAGATCCGGAAAAAAAAGTTATTCGGCAATACGATCGGTTTTTATGGTTCTACTACGGAAAATGGAGATCATATCCATCACCACTCTATGTTACAGTGGTCAGAATAAAATTAAGCGGAAGAAGGGTTAATCCTTTGCCTATCGCCATGCCCGGTGAAGGAAAATCTGCTCGATCATATAAACTGAACCTCGTGGTTGACGGGAAAGAAAGGTATATTTCACTGGCGCATGGAAACCGAATGGAAATGCTTGAAGAGGGCCTGAAAATCGCCAGGACCCTGAATATAAGATTTCTTGATCACAGTACCAGTGAGAAAAGGTGGCTGGTATAGAACAAGATACAAGTAAAAAGGAAAAAGTAAAAAGGAAAAAGTAGTGATTTGAACCACACTTTTTCCTTTTTACTTTTTACTTTTTACTTTCTTCCGGTTCCTGAGCGGAGCCGAAGGATACTTTTTACTTTCCAAAACTTAGAACCACCATCCGAGTGCTACGATCCACTGGGTTGGCCTTGCATCAAAATTGTGTGACAGGCCGCCAACGGTAAAGGAGTCTCCGTATTTTGAAAGCGATCCTTCATAGCGAGCATCAACAGCCAGTTTCTTGAAAAGATCAATTCCAATACCTGCCTGGAAACCCCATGTAAGTCCGCCTGTGAGTGTTTCAAGATCGGATGAAATTGCCACAAGGTCATTCACTGAGCTGATAACTGCTGATCCCACCGGTCCGACATTGATCCTGGCAGGACCGAGTTTTGCACCAAGGAGCAAAGGAATGTCAACCCTGTTGAACCTGACATTTAACACTTCAGTGGCTCCACCCTGGACTACCTGGTCCACAGCACCGCCGGTGGTATTAAAATACAACTCGGGCTGTATAAAAAACATTGCCACATTGATTCGGGTCATCAGCCCAAGCTGGTATCCCCTTACCTTGTCACCGGTAACCAGATCATAAACCTCGGCACCATCTGTGATACCTGTAATATCATCCATTGAAATTGATGAAAAATTAACACCGGCCTTCAATCCGTACTGGAAGAACTGGGCATTCGCTGAAGCTGCCATAAATAGCACTGCTATTGAAATAAAAATTAACTTCTTCATGATATTGATTTTTTGGTTGCGCATTAAAAATACAACTATTAAACGGCAATTATCAAGGAATAGTTGCACTGAAATGCCATTTTATACAGCCTGGACCACTATATATTCCCGTTTAGTCCATCAATAACGATGGAGGCCAGCATATTGCCGAAGATGGCGGGTATGTAAGGAACCGTTCCCAGTCTTGATTTCTTATTTCGTTCATTTTCAGTTTCAAAAACAAGGTCTTTATCTACCAGTTCGGAAGAAAAAACCACTTTGAAACCACCATTGATCCCCATTTTTCTAAGCTTTTTTCTAAGGATATAAGCGAGCCGGCAATTGTATGTTTTTTTAAGATCGGCAATGGTGATCTTTGTTGGGTCCGTCTTCCCTCCTGATCCCATTGAACTGGCAAGTGGAAGCCCGCAGCTCAGTACTTTTTCGATCAGGAAGATCTTTGGGGAAAGGGTGTCGATGGCATCAACAACAAAATCATAATGCGTTGTAAAAAGTGAATCGCCCGTATCATCATCCAAAAATATTTCAAGGGCATTGATTTCCAGATCAGGATTGATATCCTTCAACCTTGCTTCCATCACACTGACCTTGCTTTTCCCGAGGGTTGAATGCAGCGCCGGAACCTGCCTGTTGATGTTTGAGGACTGCACGATATCACAGTCGACGATCGTAATACGGCCTATCCCTGTTCTCACCAGGCTCTCTGCTGCAACTGAACCAACTCCTCCCAGTCCCACAACTAGTACATGTGAATTTTTTAACTTCCGAAGCTTCTCCTCTCCCAATAACTGCAGTGTCCTTTCCATCCATTCAGGAAATTCCTCCTTCTTTCCAATGTTTTCGGAATTATTCATTCTTTACTTTTCTTTCAAAAATAGCGTCTGTCTTTTCTGCCATATTCCACCGAAGTTCCTCTATGCTTATTTCTCTTATTGTGGCTGCAGTTTTATAGATATCTGTAATTTTACTTTCCGATTCATCCGTTTCAAGGAAGAGGCTTTCCAGGGGAAGACTTTTAAATATCATACGCAGACTTTCCGATCTCATGAGGGAATCTCCAAATGAAAGAAAGAATCCGGAGGCTGCCAGGTCTTCTGCAAGCTGCCTGCTTCCCCTGAAACCATGAATGATCATTGGTACAGAAGGCCTGTGGGTTTTTACCAGGTGGATCATTTCAGCGTGCGTTTTCACCGCATGTATGATAAGGGGCAGACACGCAAACTCGGCGATCTCGATCTGCGCTTCAAACACCCTTAACTGAAGTGATTTTGAAGTATTATTTAACCTATCCAGCCCTGTCTCGCCGATAGCGAGAACCTGGAAATTCTCCGTTGCCATCTGAACCTTTTTTAATGAATCAGGTATTTCAACATTCTCAATATTCCAGGGATGAAGTCCGACAGAATAATTGGCCGATTCGTCCGGGGCCGGCGGATAATCCTCCACCATAATGTTGGTCAGGGTCCATTCATCAGGACCTGATGAGTACCTGTGCGCATGAATATTAACATATTGACCCGGCTGAACGATCATCAGATGTCTATTTTATGGTCTCAAGTCCGCGATTGATCCGTTTAACAACTTCCTCCTTGCCAAGAATCTCAGCGATCTGGAATAAAGACGGGCCCTTGGTGGTTCCAACCAGGAGTACTCTCCAGGGATTCATCACTTTCCCCATTCCCCATTGCCGGGCCTCAATCTCAGCCTTAACACTGTTTTCAATCGTTTCATGATCAAAGGGATCAATGGTAAGCAAATGTTCAGCAAGCTTTTCCATAATTGCAGGAGTTTCCTCTTTCCATTGTTTGCTCAGCACCTGCTCATCGTAAGCAGCCGGTGCTTCGAAAAAGAAACCTGACTGATCCCAAAGCTCAGCCGCAAAATGAGCCCGTTCCTTTATAAGTTCGACGATCTTTTCAATATTTTTCCCCGATGGATTTACCCCACGCGCTTCAAGATCTGCAGCAAATATTTCTGCTAAACTGCTGTTCGCTTTCTGCTGGAGGTACTGGTGATTGAACCACCTCGCCTTATCCGGATCAAATTTTGCACCTGCCTTTCCCACCTTCTCAAGATCAAAATCCCTGGCAAGCTCGCTGAGTGAAAAAATCTCCTGCTCAGTTCCGGGGTTCCAGCCAAGGAAAGCCAGGATGTTTATACAGGCTTCAGGGAAATAGCCTGCTTCACGGTATCCGCTCGATATCTCTCCCGTTTCAGGGTCCTTCCATTCAAGTGGAAACACAGGAAATCCTCCCTTATCACCATCGCGCTTACTTAGTTTTCCTTTACCGTCGGGTTTAAGGATAAGCGGAAGATGTGCAAACTGCGGCATACCTTGTTCCCAGCCAAATGCCCTGTACAGGGAGACGTGGAGTGGAAGCGAGGGAAGCCATTCTTCACCCCTGATCACATGCGTTATTTTCATCAGATGATCATCGACCACATTTGCAAGGTGATAAGTGGGCATGCCATCCGATTTGAAAAGTACTTTATCGTCGAGGCTTGAACTCTCCACCTTTACTTCTCCCCTGATAATATCATTCATAAGTATTACGGAGTCTTCCCTGAAAAGAAACCTTACAACAAAAGGCTCCCCTTTTTTTATCAAAGCACGGGTTTCATCAGCCGAAAGCGTAAGCGAATTCTTCATAGCCATCCTGGTGGAAGCATCATAGGTAAAAGTCTCTTTTCTTTCTTCAAATTCTTTCCTGGTCCTGTCAAGCTCATCCGGAGTATCGAAAGCATAGTAGGCATTACCCGAACTTAGCAGTCGCTCCGCAAATTCCCGGTACATTTCCTTGCGTTCGGATTGCCGGTAGGGCCCATAATCGCCTCCAACACCGACACCTTCGTCCGGCATTATTCCGCACCACTTTAAGGATTCAAGAATATATTCCTCAGCCCCGGGGACATACCTGGTTTGATCGGTATCCTCGATTCTTAAAAGGAATTTACC
>CAYSAH010000171.1:0-2185 GCA_964428945.1 uncultured Bacteroidaceae bacterium
CCCCTGGCTTTTTCATATCGACTTTTGTAATAGACCCTGTAACCTTTTGTAAAAATCCATCAATACCGATCCTGATCAGGCCGTCTTTTTCCAGGAAAGTCCATGTATGAGAGCGGTCGAAATAATAGCCGCCTGGAATCTCCATTGCTTCTGAATTTGAATTCGAAATAAGTTCAAATCCGTTTTCAGATGGTAAGTCATCCCTGCTGAAAACAATATAGACGAATAGTACCAGGGCCCCTGTTGCCAGTATAACAAGGAGAAGCAACAATGCGTTTGAAGTACGATTGGCTGGCACCTGGTTGACAGGAACTGCTGATCCGAAATCAAGATTTGCAAGGATAGTGTTTCTTTCCCCATCCATGAGCGTTGAATAACCATTATCCGCCAGGATATGCTGTCCTTCACCAGTGATCCACCTTATAAATTCAATTTCGGGACCGCTGTATACAGCATTTGCAGTTACGACAAATATCCTGGAATACAAATTGCGGTCATATTTCCCGATCCACACACCTCTTTCAAGTGCATCAATGCTTCCATAGATCTCTTCAAAATGATCGATCATATCATTGTTATTTACATCTACAGGGATCATGAGTGTCTCAACCTGTGTTCCACTGGCTGCCAGTTGATTCAATTGACTTAATGTGCAAAATCCTATTGCATTCCGGTCGCTTAAAACTGCACTTATAAGATCTTCACAAGAGCCCAAAACTTTGCCGTAAAGATTGCCTTTCCCTGTTCCCACAAAATCTGAAATATAAGCTTCAAAGGAAGGATCTGAAATCCTGTAAGAATTTACAGGCAAGGTATTCCCATTATTCAAAATGCTGCCCCATGTTATAGTACCCTCTCCTGTATATACCGAAGCAAACTCTTCGGGGGAAATTCCCCTTGCATATATATCCTCCCTGAAAGGATTCCCCGGATTCATTATAGGTACATATACATCCCTGCCAATAACATTTATCCTCCCGTTTTCAGGGTCAACAGCATTCAGATGATTTTTGGTGATCAGCGCTACGTGACCAGGTTTCCCGATCCATTCTCCCATGTTTTCTTCGTCCACAATTTGAAGAATCATCTTTACATCAGGATGCTCAGCCTCATAAGCAACTATAACATTATTTGCCAAACGGCCAAGATCCGGACTATACCAGATATGAACAGTTCCTTCCGAAGCTTTATCCTCCGGGGTGATGGCTAAACCCGGAAATAAAATCCCAAGCATTACCATCGTACAGATAAACACCATTACTTTTTTCATTTCAATTATATTATTTCATTCATACTCATGCAGAAGATTACAACACCTTTGAAGAGCTGTTTACAAACGCGATGCCAAATAAAAAATAAGGAGCTTATACCCTGTTTTACTGATACTTATGAATTGGATTCAAGACCGGAGATACACAGAAAGTGTTGCGTTATACAACACTAATCATTTGAATGGTTCGTAATGAATTGTCTTTCTGAAGGTTATATCTTGTGTAGTGTTTTTATACACCTGTTGTATTTCTATACACTACCTCCATAACATATTGTTTTCATGTTATTTACAATTCCAGAAAAGTTGGTTTTTATTATGAAGGTACCCCGGATCAGGGATTAGCTATCATCTCCGAATCCAAGGTTATAGATTTCCTGTATATCCCTGAGTTTGGCTTCAAAATCAATTTTAAGATCGATCAATTCACCGGTATTCAGATTAAAAACCCAGCCGTGAACAATAGGATAGCCATGATGAATAAATGACTTCTGGACAACAGCAGTTTTTATCACATTGATGCACTGTTCCTCCACATTCAGTTCTACCAGTCTGTCATATCTCTTCTCAATATCCTCTATCGCATTCAGCTCAGTTTTATGGAGGCGGAAAACATCCCTGATGTTGCGGAGCCAGGGATTTAAGATCCCGTAATCCTTTGGTTCCATAGCTGCCTTTACGCCGCCGCACTGGTAGTGACCACAAACCACGATATGCTTAACGTTCAGCTGCTTTACTGCAAAATTGATGACGGACATTACACTAAGGTCTGTATTGTGGATCACATTGGCTATATTCCTATGTACAAAAACATCCCCCGGATCAGCGCCCATCATCTCTTCTGTGGAAACACGGCTGTCACTGCAACCTATATAAAGAAAATCGGGATCCTGGCCCTTCGCCAGTTTCTCGAAG
>CAYSAH010000171.1:2195-3876 GCA_964428945.1 uncultured Bacteroidaceae bacterium
CAAATATTTTTTCGTAATCAGTCATTTCACTGAATTATTTCCGGTTTGAAAGATAGCAAGAATATTTTATAAAGGTGGTAAACAGGATGCAACAGGGGAAGTTCCTGAGAAAGTCAGTAAAAAAGTCAGCAGGAACAGGATCAGGATTTGGCAGTTCCATTCTGAATTCTTTCCAGTGTCCGGGTCTCCATCTTAATTCCCGTGCAGCCTGACCAGCACCACCTCACTCCTTGTTCCCACCCGCATTGGGGGACCGAAGGTTCCTGCTCCCTGTGAGACAAAGATCCTGGTTCCCTGATAATCGTGCAAACCCTTATTGTATTTGAAGAGCAAATCGTTAACCAGGTTCACAGGGAACAACTGCCCGGCATGAGTATGTCCAGCCAGGTAAAGATCAACCCCGGCAGCATGGGCATGCATAATACCATCAGGGCTGTGATGCAAAAGCAGGGTCGGCTTTGTTATGTCGATACTCAGTTCCTGGAGTACACTTTTTATGGAAATATCCGTCGGATTTGGTGGAACGGACGGTGTTTCGTTATCAGCCTGCATATGATTCAGGCCTATAATCTGCAGTTCCCTGAATGCTGCAACTTCATTCTCCAAAACAATTATTCCTGCTTCCGTGAGGAGGGATTTTATCTGTTTTACCCCGGAGTAACCGTCATGGTTTCCCTCCACGAAATAGACCGGGACATCGAATTGCTTTAAGGGTTCGAGTGTTTCCTTTTTCAATTGAATTCTACCGTCAAACAGATCACCTGTGTTCACAACAATATCTGGATGCAGATCCCGGGCCATATTAACCAGTCTTTGCAGGTAAGACATACCCCTGAAATGCCCAAGATGGATGTCTGAAAAGTGCATCACACGTATTTCCTCTTTCAATCCTTCAAGCTTAACATCAATTTCAGATGTTTTCGTATTTGTAGCATTCCAAAGCCCATATACCGTTATCAGCAGTGTGAGCGAAAAGGCGCATCCTGCAAATACAAAAGGTTTCAGCTTCACGATCAGATTTACAAGGTCGACCAACAGCAGCGACAAAACCAGGTAGAGCATAATTCCCATCAGGATGGCTGCGAGGCTGTAAAGCAAACTGCCGGCACTAGTTGTTGCGTTCGAAAAACCGATCAATCCACCGATCATAAACAGGGGAATCGCAGCAAAAAGGAAATGCAGCCATCGGGCATTTTCAAGGGAGAAGATCCAACCAAATCTCCTTGACAGATAAATATTTGCTGATACAAGAATGGTCAGGAACACAACTGACATGATAAGCGGGAAGAGGTATTTCATCTGTTAAAAATATATAGTAGACAATATAATCCGGCGATTTGTTGTAATAGGTGAAAAAACCGGATCCGACCATTTCAATAGTAACAACGCGACTCTAGAAGGATAAAGGTAGTTATCTGAAAATGGTGAAATAAAAACTAAATCTGCCGCATTTCCGCCAAATAAATCAATAATTTAATGGCTTAATAACTAAAAAATCAAAGAATTAAATACTTTTTCAATACCTATTGCTATCTTGTGTCCCGTCATTTTTCACTCATAAAGTCAGATCTTAGAATTTTTCTTTTGAGTCCCCAAAAGTAATAAGTATTTGTTGATTCAATGAAGGTAGGTAAATTGTTCAAAATATTTCGAACTGCGTTATTGACACTGTTCATTGCAG
>CAYSAH010000171.1:3886-7924 GCA_964428945.1 uncultured Bacteroidaceae bacterium
ATATTCAATGATACCCTCGAGAACTGGCTCCCGCCGGATTCAGAGATACTGAACAATTATAAGTCCTTCCTTGAATCCTTTAAAACGGATGCATTTATTCTCATAAGCATTGAGGATTCAAGTTATGCAGGTCATACAGGGGTTTCACCGCAAGTTAAACAACTGATGGACACCATAGGTCAATTAGAACACGTTGAAACCGTGAAATACTGGCCCCCTGAATTCCTTAAGACCAAAACTCCTGCATCGGATCAGTTACAATCCTTTTACTTTACTTTTATTCCTCCCTCATATATGGACCCCAATCGTCCTGAACTCCTGGCCAGGGTATCAGCGATCATGGACGCTACGGGATATACCTATCACATGGCAGGTACAGGCGTCCTCCACAAGGCGATCAATGATATGGCCAGGAGATCAGCGATCAGGTTTTTGCTGGTGGGTATGATACTGGTTATTGTTCTTCTCTACTTGTTTCTGAAGGACATAAGGATCATAATAAAATCAATCGGGATTTCAATTGGCAGTGTCGGAATGGTATTGGCCGCAGCCTATGTTTTCAGGATCGAGTTCAATATGATCATGTCCATATTACCTGCACTTATTCTTTTCTACAGTACTTCGGTATCGGTCCATATATTTAATCATGAAGGTGATATCAGGAAGGTATTCTGGCCCACACTCATTGCAATCCTTACCACCTGTGCCGGATTTTCAGCCTTTTTATTCGATTCCGCTCCACTATTAAAGGATTTCGGGATTCTGGCAATATCCGGATTACTCGGATGCTTATTCTGGTCCGTCCTCCTGTTCTATCCAAGACACCAGGTAAGCAGTAAAAGATTCCTGGTTAAGGAAAAATTATACCTCATTGAAAACCGATGGAATGGAAAATCACTGGCAATTGCCATCGTTGTGTTCATTCTCCTTATCCCGGGAGTAATAATGATCAAATCAGAAATAAAGACTTTGTCGATCCTTTCAAAAAATCACAGGGCCGTTCAGGACTACCTGTTCATCGAAAAGAATGCAGGAGCCATCTTCCCGGTTGAATACCAGGTCGACCTTAAGACAACCAGCAGCAGGGAAGTGAGAAGCTGGATGAAGCAGGTCTATGAATTTGAAAATGTGGGATCGATGATGAGCTATCTTGATATTCCGTCTGTTGCCAGTCCAAGGCAATTAGGATATATTTCCGGTGACGGAAAAACGGGAAGGGTGGTCTTCCTTGTACCCATCCTCTCCACTTCTGAGGGCTTTGTACTGGTTTCCAGGATCGATTCGTTGGCCAGGGAGGTTTTTAAGGTTTCCACATCACTTCCTCAGCCCACCGGAAGTGTAACCCTTTATGTTTCTTTAGCAGGCCACATTACCGAATCGTTCAGGGAAAGCCTGATCCTGGCCTTTATTTTTGTATTTGTTATTATTTTTCTGTTTCTGAGAAACCTGAAACTTTTTCTCGTGGTTATTTTACCAAATGTATTTCCTGTTGTGGCACTCCTGGGGGTAATGGGCTGGCTGCATATTCCACTTGACATGATAACTGTTCCCATGGGCTGCCTTGCACTTGGAATTGTTGTAGATGCTTCGGTCCATATTCTTTATTGGTTCAGGAAATCCAACGATGTCCAGTATTCCCTTGAGAGAGCAGGCCCGGGCGTTATCGTCACTTCCCTGATCTATATCATTGGGTTTGGAGTTTTCCTGCTGGCAGATTCAATACCTATTCGCCATTTCGGACTTCTCTCCATTACTTCGATGCTTTCGGCAGCTGTAATGAATCTCTTTATACTGCCAATTATTCTTCGAGGGATGACCAAAGGGAAAGCCTCTAATGCCAGTCTTGCACGGGATCCGGAATGAGCATGGCCTGTATTCAGAGTTTTTTTAAGACAAATTGATCTTGTCTTATTTTTCATCCCTGGAAATACAAAATATATCTGAAAAGTGTTACTAAACAGCTTGTTATGAAAACAATTATTGCCCTGTCATCACTCGTCTTCCTGTTTGCCTGTAAGACAAATAAAAAAGAAATCCCGGCTACTGATCTGGCACAATACTTTTTTGTCGGAACCTACACAGGGGAGGAAAGCCAGGGAATTTACAAATATGCCTTGCATCCAGATGGAACCATGGATTCACTTGGTCTTGCCGCAGTTACACCGAACCCTTCCTTCCTTGCAAGAAGTGCTGATAACAGGTACCTGCTTGCCATCAGTGAAGTCAGTAAAGATGACAAAACCGGCAGAGTGCGCTCCTATGCAATAAAAGATGACAGCCTGGTTTTTATCAGCGAAAGCACTTCCGGCGGGGCCCATCCCTGCTTTGTTACAGTCAATGCATCGGGATTCGTAATTGTCGCAAACTATACCGGCGGGAATGTTGCCCTGCTTCAATTGAACGAACAAGGCTACCTTTCGGACCTCCTCGATCTGGAACAACATATTGGAAGCGGGACGACTGACAGACAGAAGGGTCCGCATGCACATTCCGCATGGTTCGTACCAGGGAGTGAACAGGTGATCTCAGTTGACCTTGGGACAAATGAACTCTGGCTTTCACGACTCGATCAAAAAACCGGTAAATTAGTTCCTGCAGATCCTTCGAGGCTTCCTATGAATGCCGGTGCCGGACCTAGGCATCTTGCTTTCCATCCGAACGGAAAATGGATCTACGTAGTCAATGAACTTGATTGCACTGTATCCCTGGTTAAAGATACCGAAAGCGGCTATATACTGGAACAATCAGTGTCTACCCTGCCAGGCGATTTCGAAGGCAGAAATACTTGCGCTGATATTCATGTTGCGTCCGATGGCAGGTTTCTTTATGCATCCAACAGGGGTCATAACAGTATAGCCGTCTTTTCCATAGCTGAAGAAAATGGAAGTCTTGCACAACTCGGTCATGTAGCTACACATGGAAGTACACCAAGGAATTTTTCCCTTTCACCCGGGGAAGATTTTCTGCTTGTGGCCAACCAGGATTCGAATAACATTGTCTCTTTCAGGAGGAATGAAGAAAGCGGAATGTTGGAATTTATTAAAGAAATATATGCTCCCAGGCCTGTATGTATCAGATTTTAATTTTCTGAAAGAAGGGTTATAAATGCATAAAATCAGGAACCTCACTGCTCCCGGGCTTCCATAGGGATAGGGCCAGCCACCGAATGTTCCTGGAACAGAGTTGAATTATGCTCTCACAATATAGCATCTCTTCCGGGCAATTCCCCTATAGCTTTAGGCTAAAACCTGCATTTACAGTTAATGGAAGCATGATCCCATATTGAAAGATACCCTCAAGTTTTCCGAGAATAAAAAAATCTGCGTTGGGACTGAGCGGCACTTCTGCACCCACCGCTGCCATAACACCTAAGGTCACTGCAACGCCCCCATATGAATCATAAACGTCAGTATAGTTCACCGATTCATAATAATATTCATAATACCAGGGTGTAAAATAAGGGCCTATGCCTCCCTGCACGAAGGCAAAACCACTTAATTTCTTCTCTGCAAAGAAGACAAGGGAAATATCATATTCCTCATCAAGGTAATTGGAGGTTCCAACTCCCTGGTCATACATTACCTTATTGACAAATAGGGTACCACCGCCGACATCGAGTCCGAGCCCCAGGTCACCCTTTTCCAGTTTGAATTGACATCCTAGTCCGGCTACCAATGGATTCTTCTTCACATCGGCCCCGATCATTCCGCCTGAAAATGACAGGTCATCCAGTGAAGGAGGAAGCAGATTGAGGCCTGCCTTTGCATAAGGACGAACCGTTAATCCTGCCTGGGCAAAGCTGCAGGAATACATAACGATCATGAATATTCCGGTTAAAACCAATCTTTTCATTTTCATGTCATTAAATGGGCTTGTTAACTGCAATATACAAAAAAAACCATTTTTATGACTTCCAGGAACTTGTAAGGTAGGCCTCTTCTCCGGAACAGCCACCATTCTTAATGGAATTTAATCCAAATAGATCACCAGTGCCCGGTTAAGATTTGTCTGACAGCATTTAATAGATTAATATACTTC
>CAYSAH010000172.1:0-2001 GCA_964428945.1 uncultured Bacteroidaceae bacterium
CCTGTTGACCAGTATATCTGGGTTTGACCAGTTATGCGGGAATATTGGTTCAAAGTATCCCCTGTTGTTGCCTGAAGGTGTAAATATTCTACCTCTTAAATAGAGTAGTTTCTCGAAAAAATAATAATCTGAGGCCCACCACTTATTCATAATAACTTTTATTTCTAAGCGAAGCTAATTTGAACTTTTCGTATATGCTGTAATTAATTGCGCTGCCAAAATTAATATTATTCCTGCAATGTGAATCTATTTTTTCAGCGAGCATTCTGAATTTGTTACATATTATCAACAAGAATAGTTTTTTCATACCTGATGCTTGTCCGAAACCATGTTCATTTTAACTTTGGTTCCAATTCTCCTTTTTTTCATATCTTTAATCGACCTAAAACTAAAACCTCAATCCAATGATCCAGCAAAATTTTATAAAGCTTTACGAAGAGAATTTTAAAGCCTATTGGGAACTGCCCGCATTGTCTGATTACCAGGGACCAGAGATTTCCTATGGAGAGTTATCCGGTATGATCGCCAAAACGCACATCCTGTTCAGGGAGTTGGGAATAAAAAAGGGTGATAAGATCGCACTGTTTGGAAAGAACTCTGCCAATTGGTGTGTGGCTTTTATGGCAACAATCACCTATGGGGCAGTTGCTGTTCCGATACTCGCCGATTTTAAGCCTGCTGATGCTACCAATATCATCAACCATTCTGATTCCGTGTTGCTGTTTGTCGACAAATCGATGTTTACCGGGCTGGATGAAAAGGAAATGAACGCAATAAACGGGGTAATTGCCATTGAGGACTTCAGTGTTATCTCTGCCAAGCCTTCCAAAAAACTTAAAGATGCAGCCGGGAAGCTGGAAGAGTTGTTCGCAAAAAAATATCCGGATGGATTTACCAGGGAGCACCTTAAATTCCCGGAGATCGACAACAATGAACTAATGGAGATAAATTACACTTCCGGGACCACCGGTTTCAGTAAAGGGGTGATGTTATCGGCGAACAGTCTCGCAGGGAATATGGTATTTGCCCGTGGAGCCATTGAGCTCAATCCGGGAGAAAAAATGCTCGGAGTCTTGCCGCTTGCGCACTGCTATGGCTGTGCATTCGACTTTCTCTTCCCGCTCACGAAAGGGGTTCATGTCACCATTCTTGGCAAGATCCCGGCTACTCCGCTCCTGTTGAAGGCTTTTAGTGAAATTAAACCTCACCTGATTCTGTTTATACCTCTCTTTTTTGAAAAACTTTATAAGAATAAGCTCCTGCCAACCATCTCCAAAGGCTCAATGAAAGTATTGCTCGCCATCCCTGGTGTTAACAGGATACTTTACAATGCGATCAAGAAAAAGGTTATGGCATCATTTGGCGGCCGATTCAGGGAGGTGGTACTTGGAGGTGCAGGATTGAGCGCTGATGTGGAGAAATTCTTTAAGAAAATAAAGTTCCCCTTTACCATAGGCTATGGTATGACTGAATGCGGACCACTGATCTCATACGACGGATGGAAGACTTCAAGGCCGGGTTCATCGGGCATAATTCTATCCGGGATCATGGAATTGAAGATCGATTCCTCAGATCCTTACAGCGAAGTAGGAGAGATCCTTGTTAAAGGAGAGAATCTTATGAATGGCTATTACAAGAACGACGAGGCTACAGCTGCAACAATCGACAAGGATGGCTGGCTGCATACCGGTGATTTAGGGATCACCGATAGGGAAGGATACATCTATATCAGGGGAAGAAGTAAGAGCATGCTCCTTGGTCCGTCGGGGCAGAATATTTATCCTGAGGAGATCGAGGCAAAACTTAATAACATGCCTTATATTGTTGAATCAGTTGTACTCATGAACGAGGACCATAAGCTTGAGGCCCTTGTTTACCTGGATATGGATGCCTTGAAAGCGGATGGAGCTGAGGTATGCTGAAGGAAAAAATGGAAGAAAACCGCAAGGAGATCAACAAGCAATTAAAAACCTACGAAGGAATATTCAAAATCCATATCCA
>CAYSAH010000172.1:2101-7911 GCA_964428945.1 uncultured Bacteroidaceae bacterium
AGGAGATCAACAAGCAATTAAAAACCTACGAAGGAATATTCAAAATCCATATCCACAAAGAGGAATTTGCAAAAACGCCAAAACGAAGCATAAAGAGGTTCATGTATTCACTGGATAATGTGAAGGGCTGAGTATCTTAGGGAAGCAGGCCAGTTATTCTTCGGACTTGCGCTTCCGGGCGATTCCCTTGCGAAATTATCCTTCAGGAATATATGCTTCATTCGCTTGTTATACACTGGAATAGGCTTGTCAATGGTTTTGGCATTGAAAATCTAATTGGCGCGGTCTTAGAGTTTCCTTGCCGGTTCAGGATATGAAATAATGGATTCATTCCCTGCTCTGCCCGCTCCATTTAAAAAGGTTCCGAGAAGGCTGTACCTTTAAAGACCCTGCTTTCGCGTCGTCCGACTATTCTCCCTGAATACCTGACTGACCCGGAGAAATTTCCCCGCACTGTAGCATCTGCTTTGCCTGAAGGAAGTACCGAAAGGTTTATATCAAAGCTGCCACTTGTTGTGGAGAGAGTATAACTTATATTGTAAACGCCCTGTTTTGCACTCCTGCTGCTACGGTAGTTGTTTACAGAGCCTTCATAGGTGACTCCTCCAACGCCGTTCCTGGAAATATAAAAGGGATCTCCGATCTGGAAGACTCCAAAAAGTGAGTCCACCATTACAAAATTAATATTTGACTGAACCGTTATGCTTTGACCATATTTATCAAATAACATGTCGGCTTCCAGTACATAGCTTCCCGACTGAACCAGGCTGTCAATATAGATGGATTTCAGTTCAGCCATCCTGGATTCTTCTTTTATACGTTCCTCTTTAAGTAACTGGCGTTGTTCCTTTTTCGAAAGTGAACCACCTTCCTGGGCATTTATGGCTCCGCAAAGAACAAATGCAAGGACAAGGGTCAATGTGCTTTTCATTGGAAATCAATTTTATAGTTCACTTCAAATCTTATGCCAGCAGTGTATATTGTGAAATTCTTTCTGCAAGCTAAGGAAGGGCCGGCGATGAAACGATTCGGATGACAAAAAAGGATTGAAAAAGGATTGAAAGAGGACAGCAGGGAATTGGTCATCAGTTTGTAGTTGGAGTTAGATCGAATCGTTGAGTAAGTCCTTGTATAATCCCAGGTTCTCATCATCAAAAACGGCAAATATGACCAGTTGCAGCTTCTTTGCCAGGGGTTTGTAATCTTTTACTGTTTTGATTGCAATTTTGGCAGCCTCAGCTTTCGGGAAGCCATACACTCCCGTGGAAATATTGGGAAAGGCCAGAGATCGTAATTCTTTCAGATCTGCCAGCTCAAGGCAGTTCCTGTAACAATCCTCCAGAAGTTGTCTTTCATTTTTGTTGCCCCCATTCCAAACCGGTCCAACTGTATGGATCACATGTCTTGCTGTCAGATGATAACCGCCTGTGATCTTTGCTTCACCTGTTTCACAGCCCATAAGGTTCCTGCATTCCTCTAAAAGACCGGGTCCGGCTGCCCTGTGGATCGCACCATCTACACCTCCTCCGCCAAGAAGGGACCTGTTTGCTGCGTTCACAATTGCATCGGTATCGAGTTGGGTGATGTCTCCCTTGATCAATTGTATTTGCATAGTGAAAAGGATTAAGCACGGTATGTTACTCTCCTCCCCTTACCACGGCACCAAACTCCTTTTCAAGGGCCGAGGAAATATTCTGCATTGCCTTATCGATCTGTTTATCATTCAGCGTTTTCTCTTCATCCTGCAGGTGAAAGCTAATGGCATATGATTTTTTACCACTTTCAATTTTATCCCCTTCATAAACATCAAACAGATTTACCTTCCGAAGCAGGCGCCTTTCAGTTTTATAGGAAAGCTCTTCCAACTGTGCGAATTTTATACTGCTGTCGAGCATCAGTGAAAGGTCCCTCCTTACCTCGGGGAATTTTGCAAGGGCTTTGAAAACGATCCTGTTCTTTTTATGCAGTCTCATTACCAGGTCCCAGTTCAACTCGGCGGCATACACCTCCTGCTTGATATCAAAGGCTTTCAGAAGTACAGGATTGACTTTTCCGATCGAAATTACCCTGCCTTTTTCAATTTGATATTCCAGGGCCTGTTCATAGCTTTCATCTGAAACTTCCTTAATGCCCATCGCAGTCTGACTTATTCCTAACCTTGCGAGAATAAGGTCTACAAGGGATTTCAGGTGATAAAAGGAAGCTGTCTCAGCCTTTGAGGTCCAGTTTTCAGGCACAAATTTGCCGGTCAGGAACAAGCCGAGATGAAATTCTTCAAAGTATTTATCCCTTGGGTTGCCCGCTTCTTTTTCCGGATTGAAATAATAGCAATTTCCAAATTCGTATAATTTAAGATCCCCGCGTTTCCTGTTAATATTGTAAATAATTGCTTCCAATCCACCTGGCAACAAACTTGTGCGAAGCCTGGAAAGGTCCTGGCTCAGCGCATTATGTATCTTTACCACCGATGTATCCTCATCCTTGAAATAGGATTCCTTTGTAAGGGAATTGGATTTTATCTCGAGGAATCCAATTCCGCTCAACATGTCAGATATGGAATTAACAAGCTTCTCTTTATCTGGTTTTTGGGTATACGAAAGGGTTGAATTTACGTGCTCACCAAATTCTACATTGTCGTAACCGTAGATCCTGAGGATCTCTTCAACAATATCCGCCTCCCTTTTAACATCTACCCTGTAGGGAGGAACCTTTAATGTCAATCCTTTGTCACCGCTCTTTGCGACTTTGATATCCAGCGATTCCAGGATGGAAATGATCGTTGAAGGTGGTATTGAATTACCTACCAGCCTGTCTATATTTTTAAAGCTGACCTCAATATTAAAATCCTTAATTGGTTCGGGATAAATATCGGTAATGTCCGATGATATCTTTCCGCCGGCAATTTCCTTCATCAACAATGCTGCCCTTTTCATTGCATAAACAGTTCCGTTAGGGTCGGTTCCCCTTTCAAACCTGAAAGAGGCATCAGTATTGAGCTGGTGATGTTTTGAGGTTTTCCTGATGAACACGGGATCGAAGCAGGCTGATTCAAGGAAGATATTTTTGGTCTCGAGGGTGACCCCGGTATTTGTACCTCCAAAAACGCCGCCGATGCACATTCCTTCCTTCTCATCACATATCATAAGGTCGCCGGCTTTAAGTTTACGTTCTTTTTCATCCAATGTTGTGAACGGAGTTCCCTCAGGCAGGGTCCTGACAATGACCTTTCCGCCTTTTATCTTATCAGCGTCAAATGCATGCAGAGGCTGGCCAAGTTCATGAAGAACAAAGTTTGTAATGTCAACAACATTATTGATCGGCTCCTGGCCAATGGCACGAAGCCTGTTTTGCAGCCATTGAGGACTTTCCTTAACGCTGAGCCCGGTAAGGGTGACGCCGGAATACCGGGGGCAGGCCTCCGGGTTCAGGACAGATACATCAATTACGAGGTCATTGTTATCCTGGCTGTAATTTTCAACGGAAGGCTTCTTAAGTGAAACAGCTGCCCCCTGTTGTTTCATGTAGGCTGCTATATCCCTCGCTACACCCAGGTGCGAGGCTCCGTCTATGCGGTTCGGGGTAAGGCCGATCTCAAAAACATTGTCCTTTTCTATCTGAAAGTACTCACTTGCCTTGCTCCCTGGTGCTGCATCATTATTTAATACCATGATCCCTTCATGGTTCTCGCCAAGTCCCAGCTCATCTTCGGCACAGATCATTCCGAATGAGGATTCTCCCCTGATCTTTGCACTTTTTATTGTAAAACCTTCCTTACTTCCTGAAGGATAAAGCGTCGCTCCGACTTTTGCCACCGGAACGGTCTGCCCTTCGGCAACATTCGGCGCTCCGCAAACGATCTGCACTGCTTCTCCTTCCCCGATATCAACCCTGGTAACTGTCAGTTTATCTGCATTCGGGTGTTTCGAACAGCTAAGAACCTTACCGATAACGACACCTTCCAATCCGCCCCTGACGGACTCGAAAGCCTCAATTCCTTCCACCTCGAGACCGGTGTTGGTCAGTATTTTTCCAAGTTGCACAGGTTCGATGGAAAAGTCTAAATATTCCTTCAGCCAATTATAGGAGATTTTCATATCCGGTATTAATGTTTTCGATGTGCAAAAGTAGAAATTTTAAGGGAGAATTACGCACATATAAGCCCGGGCGATTCCTTAAACCTTATGGCACTTTGTAAATGCATTGCTAACCTAAGTGTAAAAATTGTAATACACCCCGCCTCCTTCAAATCTTAAGCGGGCGAGGAAATTTGCACGAAGATGAACTGTTGAAAACGCCTGGTAAAAAAAATTGGATACTGAGCACAGGGAAATTTATTGTTTATGATTTGAAATGTGAAATTCAAGGACTTCCAGGAAACTCCTGTGAGCCTCGGGGTATGTGGCAGGAAGAGGTGAAATTTTTGCTATACGGATCTCGGCGATCTCGGATTCCGGAATCGGCCCGCGTTCCCTTACCTCTGCAAAGAACAAACGGCCATACATTGTATTTCCATTTGCTGTAACTGAATAATCGAAAAGTGAATGTATACTGGAACTGCTGACCCCGGTTTCTTCGAACAACTCTCTGGCTGCAGCAGCCTCAGCGCTTTCATTTTTCTCAATATGTCCAGCAGGCAGTTCCCAGCTTTCACGTTCACCATGCCGGACAAAGATCCATTTGCCTTCTTCCCTTGCACCGATGATCACGTAGGTAAGATCCTTAAGCAAAACGGTTCCAATGGGGAAATATTTTATATCAAAATCCTTATTCATACTATAAATTCACAAATATACCGACATTTTTTTCCATGCAATGTTCATTAATAATCATGAATTCATTTGCCAAATATTCAATTACTTCAGCAATTTCGATACTTTTGTAATTCATAAAAAAACCGTGCGATGGGGAACAGCAATAACAGGCCGCTGATACTGGTTACAAATGATGACGGATACAAGGCCCGGGGAATTCTTTCACTGACAGAAATTGCAATGGAATTTGGCGATGTGGTGGTGATCGCTGCGGCAGATTCCCAATCAGGCAAATCACATTCCATAACGATCAAGGATCCTATCCGTTATAAGCAAATAGAGCATTTACCTGGATTCACCCGATATGTTGTAAGGGGTACCCCTGCTGATGGTGTTAAGCTCGCATTGTGCAGTATCCTTGACCGGAAACCTGATCTGCTTCTGTCAGGCATAAACCATGGTACAAATTCTTCAAGCAGTGTGCTTTATTCAGGAACGATGGCTGCTGCAGTGGAAGGAGCCATTCACAACATCCCTTCGATCGGCTTATCCATACTTGATTATCGTCCTGATGCTGATTTTAAACCTTCAGCCCCTTTCATTAAACAAATTATTATGCAGACTTTAACATCAGGATTGCCCGCAGGTACCTGTTTGAATGTTAATATACCGGCTGTCCCAGGTGATAAAATACCCGGAATTAAAATCTGCAGACAGTCGAATGGATACTGGAAAGAGGTGTTCGATATCAGGGAAGATCCGAGGGGTGCAAAATATTCATGGCTTACCGGGAGTTTTATTAACAGGGAACCGGATGCTGAAGATACAGATGAATGGGCCCTGGCCAATAATTATATCTCAGTAGTACCGATTAAAACAGATTTCACAGACCATGGTCTCATTGAAAAATTGAGAGCATGGGAGAAAACAGGAATCCTCGATGAAAACAAATGATAAATTCGACAAGCTGCTTATAGGACTGATACCGGGAATCATCCTTCCGGTTCTTGCCTTTATAATTACCTGGGCCTTTGTTTTTGAGGGTACCCTTGGGGAATA
>CAYSAH010000173.1:0-7883 GCA_964428945.1 uncultured Bacteroidaceae bacterium
AACAGCCTGAATTGAAGAAATATCAACAGCTTCAAAATGTGGAATCTGGCGCCCGATCCTTGTCATATTTTATTGTATATCGAACATTATTTAAGCAACTTTGTATCATTAAGAAACCCATAACAATGAAAAATATGATTACAGGTATAATTATTGGACTAATAACGGGGGGAGTAGCAACATTGCTGATAATTTTTTTTAGTATGCCTTCCCTGATGCTTAAAGAGAACAAAAGTAAACATGATTTTCAAACTACCATTGAGGAGATTGAAAAATCGGTTGAAGCTGCAGGCTGGAAAGTGCCCCATGTTAATGACCTGCAGGCCACTATGAAAAAATTCGGAAAGGATGTAAGGCAGGTTAAGGTCTACGAGATCTGTCAACCGGATCATGCCTACAAGATTCTCAGCCAGGATGATGAACGCATTGCATCGGCTTTCATGCCCTGCAGGGTAGCTGTTTACGAAAAATCTGACGGATCAGTTTACCTCTCCCGCATGAACAGCGGACTGATGTCAAGGCCCATGAAAAGTATCATAAGAAATACGATGAATGATGCTGCAAGAGAAACTGAGGATATTCTCGCTTCAATTATTGAAAAATAAAATTGGTGGCGAATAAGCCAGGTATTATATCTTTGTCCCAATAAAAAAGATTATGGGGAGAAAGAGCCTGCCGGCATACCAGGGAGTTACCATTGAAGATATTGCTGCTGAAGGCAAATCGATCGTTCGAATAGATGATCTGGTTGTTTTTGTGCAAGGTGCAATACCCGGTGATGTAGTAGATCTGCAGGTCATCAGGAAACGTAAGAAATACAGGGAGGCAAAGGTGACTCGCTATGTTCGCTACTCCGACCTTCGAATTGAACCTTTTTGTTCACATTTCGGGATCTGTGGCGGATGCAAGTGGCAGCACCTTCCCTATCAGGAACAATTGCGTTACAAAGAAAAGCAGGTACTTGATGCACTGAAACGGATCGGGAAAATTGAGATCGGCAGGATAGATCCTATCCTTGGTTCTGAAAAAACGCAATTTTACCGGAATAAACTTGAATACACCTTCTCAAATCATCGCTGGCTCTTAAATGAAGAGACCTCGATTGATGATGTGGTATTGAACAGGAACGGGCTTGGTTTTCATGTTCCCGGACGATATGACAGGGTAGTTGACATAGAAAAATGCTTCCTGCAGGAGGATCCGAGTAATATCATCAGAGATACCGTAAAAGCCTTTGCCCTTGACAGGAAGCTCAGCTATTATGATCACAATACAAATGAAGGTCTCCTGAGGAACCTTATCATCAGGACAACAACAACAGGTGAGCTAATGATCGTGCTTTCTGTGAAGTACGATGAGCCTGTAATATTCAATCTGCTTGAGGACCTCGACAGGAAAGTAAAAGGAATCACAAGCCTGATGTATGTCATCAATCCTAAGAATAATGAGACACTTTTTGACCAGGAGATAAAAGTATACAAAGGAAAGGATCACATTATTGAAGAACTCGACGGTTTGAAATTCAAGATCGGACCAAAATCATTCTTCCAGACAAATTCCTACCAGGCGCTTCAACTATATCGAACTGCGAAGGAATTTGCCGCTCTTAGCGGAAATGAAGTTGTTTATGATCTATATACAGGTACAGGTACGATCGCCAACTATATAGCAGCTTCTGCAAAAAAAGTTGTTGGAATTGAATCCGTTCCGGAAGCTATTGAAGATGCCATCGTAAATTCTGCCCTTAATGGTATTGGCAATGCATATTTTCATGTTGGTGACATGAAGGATATCTTCACAGAAGATTTTATAAGCAGAAATGGAAGTCCCGACCTGATCATCACAGATCCTCCAAGGGCGGGAATGCACCCCGATGTGATCGCAGAGATACTGAAGGTTGCGCCGCAAAAGATCGTTTATGTGAGCTGCAATCCTGCCACCCAGGCAAGGGATGTTCAATTGCTTTCCCAAAAATACATGGCGTCTGCAAGCCGGGCCGTGGATATGTTCCCACATACCCATCATATTGAAAACGTGTTACTCCTGGAGATAAGGAATTAAGAACCAAATGGAACCTTTTCTTCAGGAAAATCCTTCCTGAAATCCCGCCAGTAATCCTTTATCGAAGATTTGACATCCTTTTGCAGTATGAGGATCCCGACCAGGTTTGGAATTGTCATCAAAGCAATTGTGATATACGAAAGATTCCACACTATGGTAGTATCGGTAAATGAAGCCAGGAAGAATCCGATAACATAAATGAACCTGTAAATAATAACATACTTGCTGCCAAAAAGATAAGTTACGGCCCTGTCACCATAGTAGGACCATGAGATTGCGGTTGAAAATGCAAATAGAAGCAAGCCAATCGCAACAATATACTGGCCCCAACTGCCAAGTACACTTCGTTTGAAGGCTTCTGTGGTGAGCGCTGCACTGTGTATAAGGGATTTTCCGTTCAGATAGACCTCCTTGCCGGAAAGTTCGTCCCCGGAAAGGTCAAGCCTGCCCTGTTTTACGGGCAGAATGCCAGAATAAAGTTCATTTCCCTGGTAAACAAATACATCTTCAGCAAAAGATTGAGCATGTAGAATTGTAATACCACCTGAGGAAATCAATCCGTTACTAACCGTAAGAACTCCTTCAAACTTTTTCAATACAGTATCATTGCTGAAATACCTGCTCATAAGCTGAACATTTGAAAGTTCAGATTCATGGTAGACCCCTTCAATGATCTCAAGGTCGGCCTGTTCGAATTTATTTTCGACTTTTTCATTCCATACACCTGAAGAAAGCAGCACCAGCCCGGTTATCATACAAATAATGATTGTATCGATAAATGGTTCAAGTATGGCAACCATTCCTTCTGAAACAGGTTCCTGTGCTTTGGCGGCTGAATGCGCTATTGGCGCTGAGCCCTGCCCAGCCTCATTGGAAAACAGTCCCCTGTTAACTCCCTTATTGAAAGCAAAGGCAAAGGAAGCTCCCAAAAATCCTCCAATGGCTGCTGTTCCATTAAAGGCATCAGTAAAAACTGAAGCAATTGAAGGTAATATATTCTGGTAATTGGTTGCGATAACCAGGATCGATCCCGCCAGGTAAATAAAAGCCATTGCAGGCACAAGGGTGGAGCTTACTTTCGCAATGCGCTTTATCCCACCTATAATTACTGCTCCCAGCAAAACCGCAAGCACTGCTCCCGAAATAATTTGTTTGATCCCGAAAGATTTGAACATTGCATCGGCGATGCTATTGATCTGGGGAAGACTTCCTGTTCCGAAAGAAGATAAGATTGTTGCAAATGCAAAGAAGACACCCAGAACGGCACCGGTGCGTATGATCTTTCCATTGCGGGTGGTAATATTCAGGCGCTTTTTCATATAATACATTGGTCCACCTGATACGGTCCCGTCAGGAAGAATATCCCTGTATTTATGTGATATTGTGACCTCGACAAATTTTGTGCACATACCAAAAACCGCGGTTATGAGCATCCAGAAAAGTGCAGCCGGACCACCGAGGTGGATCGCCAGCGCAACTCCGGCAATATTACCTGTTCCTACCGTACCCGATAAAGCTGTTGTAAGAGCCTGAAAATGGGATGTATCTCCAATATCTCCCTTACGGTCAAATCTTCCCATAACGATCTTAACGGCATGCCGGAAATACCGAATCTGGGGGAATTTAAGGTAGATTGTAAAAAATATTCCGGTAAGAAGAAGAAAATAAACAAACCACCAGTGGCCTCCGAGGTAATCATTAATCCCAATGAGAAAGGAATTTATCTTTTGCATTAAAATATCTTTTTGGTTGTGGCGGGTAAAAATAATAAAAATAGTATGGAACCATTAAGGCTCCAAAAAAACATTGAGATCTGAAAGTATAATTTGGGTCATCATACCTTTACCATCCTTCTGATCATATCTAGCAAACCCTGCTTACTGTAAGGTTTTGAAATATAGTCGTCAAAGCCTGCAATCTTTGTTCTTTCGCTCTCTCCCTCACGAGCATGAGCCGATTGCGCAATAACTTTCAGATGCGGATATAGTTCCCTGATAATTCTTAGTGTCTGCAAGCCATTTAAAACCGGCATCTCCAGATCCATCAGCACAATATCAGGAATTCCTTCCCGTTCCAGTATTTCAAGTGCCTTGTACCCCGAATCGGCAGTTAGTGTTTGTATCCCTTCATTGCGCATCATGGTTACCATAAGCATCAGACTATCCTGGTCGTCATCTACCATAAGAACCGTGATCTCCCTGGAACCGGTATTCTTTGTAGCTTTTTGACGCTTTTCTTCGAAAACACTATATCCGCTTTTTACTGGCAGCTCAACAAAAAATGTGGAACCTACTCCTTTTTCCGACTCAACCCAGATCCTGCCATTAAGGAGTCCAGCCAGGTTTTTACAGATTGCCAGGCCAAGGCCGGTACCTCCATATTTTCGAACATTAGACCCGTCAATCTGCCTGAACTGATCAAATATAATTTCGAAATTCTGCCTGTCAATTCCTGTTCCTGTATCCTTCACGAACAGGCAAACATTGTTCTCGTCAACGAGTTTGAATCCAATGCTAATCTCCCCTGCGGAGGTGAACTTAACTGCATTGTTAACCAGGTTCTGCATGATCTGTGTAAGCCTTACAAGATCCGATTCAATTATTAGTGCTTTGGATTTCTCTTCTGTAATATTTTTAAATACAACCTGGTCCCTTTCCCTGATATCCAACTGTTGCTGACCGTAATTTGCCAGTTCACAAAACAGGTTATTCAAAATAACTTTACTGTAGGTTACTGCCAGCTGGTTACTTTCTATCTTAGCGAGGTCGATAATATCTGAGATAAGAGCCAGCAACTGTTCCGAATTCTTATTGATTCTTCGTACATATTCTTCTTTGGAATCATCATCCAGATCATCCTCGGTAAGCAGATTGGCAAATCCCACTATCGAATTCATAGGGGTTCTTATCTCATGTGACATATTTGCGAGAAATGCTGACTTGAGCTTATCGCTCTCAATTGCCTTTTCCTTGGCCTTCAGGAGTTCCTTTTGAAAATTAATCCGATCTGTTACATCCCGTATAATAAAAAGTATATAGTCCTTATCAAGATCAGGATCCCTCAATAATACACTTTTTGAATTCATTGTGAGATAGTGTCCTTCCCGGTGTTGAACCCTGTATTCCGTTGACAAATAGCCCGTTTTAAAAAGTTCCCTGGATAAACCCTGTATCATCTTTTTATCCTCGGGATGAATACGCTCACGGTCTTTAAGTGCTAAAAATTCTTCCATACTGAATCCAATGGTTTCAGTGAATGCATTGTTCAGGATAACAACATTCCCTTCACTGTCGAACAAGCCAATACGGTCATCAGCAGCCTGGATAAGTGACCGGTAGATTTTTTCACTCTGCCTTAATGCAATTTCCGAAGCCTTAAGTTCTTCCTTATATGTATGGGATTCAGTTTTATCGATCACAAGGGCGATAAAAATTTCTTCACCAGTTTCCCTGAAAGCATGTGTGTGAACTTCAAGAAATTTATCTTTGCCAAGCTTATTTCTTGTATTGATATCAAGTTTCAGGCTGCCTGAAGCCATGAGAGTGGAGCGCAGATGGTTCCTGTTTTCAAGGAGTGACGGATCCAGTAATTTGTATGGATTGAGCCCTATTAGGTCTTCTGGTTTACATTCAAATAATTTGGCAGCCGCAAAATTAACCTCCAGGATCTGTCCCGGATTGTTTTCATCGCCCAGACTTACCACACATATAGCTTCTGTAGAATTACGGAAAATAAATTCAAATTTACTGCCTTCACCTACCTTTTCAAGAAGCTTTGAATATCGGTTGGAAATATCCATTGTTATTCCTCCTGCAAGGAGGGGACTTCCACCATTGTCCCTCAGTATAATGGTTCCCCGGTTATAAAACCATGTCCATTCTCCATCAACCTTTAGACGATACTCCATTTCATAAACATCTGCCTCTCCTGCCAACAGTTTCCTGAAAATTTTTAAATTTTCCTCACTGTCCTCAGGATGGATATTCTTATCAAGGGTAGGGACAGTTGGATCAAACTCTTCTTCAGCATATCCTAATTTTTTGACAAGTCCGGGACTGATTATTAGATGTTTTTTTACGATATCCCAATACCACCAGTGGATAGCCATGGCATCCATTGCAGACTTGAACTCATCTGAAGGATTCAGTAATTCCAAAGGAATTCGAGAATCTTTTGAGATGTTCATATTTTCATGTTCTTTCTTACTTTTAAAGATATAAAATAATCCTGAGTGACAAGGTGAGGAAAAACCTATGTCTGCCATAACCTGTCAGGGAAATAATCATAATGCTTTTAAAATAACCCTAAATCCTTGCAATGAATAAGAAAAAACTATTTCCTGTTCAGTTTGTTAAAACAAAAACAACAAAAAATGAAGGCAATTCTTGAATACGTATCAGATCTGAAAGAAAATAACAACCGTGATTGGTTCCTTCAGACCAAGCCAAGGTATATCAAGGCCAGGGATCAGTTTTTAATCGAGATCCAGTCGATTATTGATGATTTGCAACTCAAGGACCAGCGACTCTCCCACCTCAGGGCAAAAGACTCCATGTTCCGTATTTACAGGGATGTACGCTTTTCAAATGACAAAACGCCATACAAAACGCATTTTTCAGCCTACATTGCAAAAGGAGGTAAGAACAGCAAGCAGGCAGGCTATTACATCCAGGTTGGAAGTGATGAGTTTTTCTTTGGCGCAGGTGTTTATAGTCCTGAAAAAGAAGACCTTAAACTGATCAGGCAGGAGATTCTCTACCAGCCCGATACCTTCACTGGAATCCTGAAAGAAAAGGAGAATTTAGGCTTCATCCTCTTTGAAGAAGATAAGCTTAAAAACGGGCCAAAGGATTTTCCCAAAGATTCCCCATATTCTGAACTTCTTAAATACAAACATTTTCTTTTATCGGGAAATCTTAACAAGAAAGACGTCCTGTCTGGAAATTTTGCTGGCTTGATGACCAGTAAATTTGAACAGCTAATCCCTTTTACAGAATTTCTTAATACAGCTATGGAATTCAAAGGAAATGAATAAGTTTAGCTTAATGTGACTTTAGTTACATACCAGAATTGAGAGGCATATTACTTTTGCAGTGTAAGTTTTTCGAAGAATGGAAGACTAAGTGACAAGTAAAAAGTAAAAAGTATCCTTCGACTCCGCTCAGGAACCGGAGGGAAGTAAAAAGTAAAAAGTAAAAAGTAAAAAATAACAAACAATTATGAGTTTAGAACATTTAACAGTTGATACCTTTAAGCAAAAAGTGTTTAACTACGAAACAAGCAAAGATTGGAAATTTGAGGGTGACAAGCCTGCGATCATTGATTTCTATGCTGACTGGTGCGGCCCATGCAAAATGGTTGCTCCGATTTTGGAAGAGCTACAGCTGGAATACGGCGACAAGCTTGTAATCTATAAAGTGAATACAGAAGAGCAGAGAGAACTTAGCTCAGTATTTGGAATTCAGAGCATTCCTTCCCTCCTGTTCATTCCAAAGGAGGGACAACCACAAATGGCAATGGGTGCGCTTCCCAAAGAGACATTCAAACAGGCAATTTCTGAGGTACTCAGCGTAAATTAAGAAATAATGGTCAGAAAATATATTATAGTTCTGCTTATGGCGTCCATTGCAGCCTCTGGCTGTGGGAATGGCAACCAAAAATCAGCAGAGGCAGATGATCGTATTGAAGCTAAAACCGTAAGTGTTGCAAAAGACGATGTGCAAAAAGGATCTTCAGAAGGGAAAACCATTAAAATAACCAAAGCCGATTTTCTGAAAAGGGTAATGGATTATGAGGCAAATCCTGGTGAATGGATCTATAAA
>CAYSAH010000174.1:0-7882 GCA_964428945.1 uncultured Bacteroidaceae bacterium
TCACGCAGCCATCCGCTGCCAAGAACGGCAATTGATTTAATGTCTTTGTCCCTGAAGGAGTCAAGAATGAATTTTTTTGTGTTTTCGAGATGGGCTGTCCAGTTTTCCTGCTCGCGGAGGTAGCGGTTCATGATGCCTTCCTGGTCGGAGATGAATTTCATTTTCCTGACCATTTTCTTCTGTCCGAATGATTTCATTGGAGTGAAATTTATTTTGAAGTTAGTACAAATTTAAATAAAAGTGCAAAGATTGGAATGTTGGAGGAATCGGAGGAGGAGGAGGGGGAGGGAGGAGCAGTAAGCTGCTTTTTTTAAAGCAGAGTTGCACGGAGGTTTTAACGCAGAGGAGCGCAGAGGAGCAGCGAGCTGCTATTTATAACGCAGAGTTGCACGGAGGCGCAAGCTCATAGCGGAGGAGGGGTGCGTAATAGCTGTTACAATGAGATAAGCAGCTGGATTGCAGGCGTAATCGGAGGGGGTTTCACAGATACATCCCTGGATATTTCTACAGGACAGGAGAAGAATTTTCAGGCTTCGGTTTCCAGTTCATGAATGGCCTGTTCCATGATCGACCTGGTATGCGATTTTAGTTCTCCCAGTTCCATGGAAAGAACCTGGTCGGCAGGGATCTCATCGAGAACACGGATATTGATCCTGGTTTTGCCTTTCAACACCCAGGCTCCTTTGCCCCTCGGGAAGGTTTTTTCAGTTCCGATATGGACGATGGGGATGATCCCGCATTGCATCCTTTTCGCGAGGACGAAAGCGCCATCCCTGAATTCCCGCATTTCCTTTGTTTTGGATCTTGTGCCTTCAGGAAAGAGCATGACAGAAGATCCTTTTTTCATTTCCTTCTCTGCCTGGGATATAAATTGCAGTCCCGACCGCACACTTTCCCTGTTGATCCGGACACAATTTGAGAGAGAGAGGACCATTCCCACGAATGGAAGTTTAAAATTCTCGGCCTTTGATACCCATTTGAAAGGACGACGGACCTTATACAGGGCAAGGATATCTACAAGGGAACGATGATTCGCCACGAGGACCACTGGCCTGGTCCATGGGATCTTTTCCCTTCCCTCCAGCCGAAGTTTCCAGAAAACGATGAGCGACTGGTAATGCCATGCCCAGAAAGTACCCACCATATGGACAGCAAGTCGGCGTTTGTCCCACCAGAAGGTGAGTACCCATACCAGAAGGAAGAAGGGAGTAATAATCAGGGATGTGATCAGCATCGTAAGCCAGGCGATGACTGAATATGTTTTGAGGAAGGCCTTTTTCATATCGCAGCAAAGATAATAAATCACTTTTATGCTGCGATGGTTTGATCGGAAGGAGCCGGAATAAAAACCAATGTGAAAGTCTGGCCCCAAATTATTGCAGAATAAATAAGCCATAATCCTGTTACAGAATTGCGGCGACCTGGTCCTGTGAGCCAGGTAAAGTCGGTATAACCACATCCTTCGCGTTCTACTGGCGCCAGGCTCAAGAAGAAGGCGGCTGCAGCAGAACACGAAGGGGGATTATATGGTCGGATCTGATTAAAAAATGTGTTTACAGTTTCTTGACATTAACAGCATTCATTCCTTTTTTACCTGCCTCCAGGTCAAAACTGACCTTGTCATTTTCACTGATGGAATCCTTCAATCCTGATGCATTTACATAATATTCCTTTTCAGAATCATTTTCCTTAATAAATCCAAATCCCTTCGTGGGATTGTAGAATTTTACTGTTCCTTTTGTACTCATTGTATCTAATTTAATTTAAACTACTTCTTTTTTATTCTTCAGGGGTATTATTCCGGCCATGTCCCCAATTATATTCACCAGGTCCGAACCGGCAGGCACGACTATTTTTGCATTGCTCTGAAGCGATGCCTCAAGGGCCTCAAGTTTCCTGAGCAGTTGTGCATTGCCGATAAAGTATTTATCAGCAGCTTCATTCACCAGTTTTATGGCCTCTGCTTCACCCTGTGCATGGAGGATCTTAGACTGCCTGTACCCTTCAGCCTCCTTGATCTTGGCGCGCTTTATTCCATCGGCTACGGTTTCCGCAGCTGTTGCTGAGTCAATGGCGGCGATCTTTTCATTCTCTGCCTTCACAACCTTATTCATGGTTTCCTGGACATCGGAAGGAGGATCTATTTGTTTCAGTTCTGTACGGATGATCTCAATTCCCCAGTTCTTTGTTTCATTGTGCAAGGTACTGTGTAACTCCGAGTTTATTTTTCCCCTTTCACTGTTAGCCGATTTAAGGGTCAGTGTGCCGATAATATTCCGCAGGGTGGTACGGGCGAGGTTCACGATCTGCCATTTGTAGTCGTTTACACCGTAAGTTGAACCCTTTATGCTTTCCTCGTCTGATTTTACCCTGAAATATACCTGGGCATCAACACTGGCATTCAGGTTATCGTTCGTGATGATCTCCTGCGGTTCGGCATCCACCATTTGTTCGGTGATATTGATCTTGTACAGGCGGTCGATCAGTGGAATGATCCAGTGAAAACCGGGATTGGCAAGGCTGTTGTACTTTCCAAGACGTTCCATAAGACCCCTTTCGGTTGGCCTGACAATTTTGATCCCTGCCAATAAGAAAAGCACCACAGGAATAGCAATTAATAGATAATTCATGTTATAATTTGTTTTATGGTTAGAGTATTAGACTTTTTTACCGCTAAGCTGCCTGTAGAAAAAGTACCTGATGATAACAATGAAAATGGCAGCGGCGAGAAGCACGTGTACAGTACCCTGGGTATGAAACCCAAAATATACAATTCCCCAGATCACTACCAGTAATCCGGCGATCACATACAATAAATTTTTCATGATGCAAATGTTTGATTGAAGGGCAAAGTTGCCATTCAATAACAGGCCTAAAGTTAGGGTATGGGTAGGCGGGGAGTATTACACAATTCAGAGAAAGAGTTACATGATTCACACATTCTTAAGATTTAATTGAGAGCCCGGGATATATTGTATTTTGCATTAAAAATTTAGATTAATGACACATCAGGACTTTGACATAAAGGAGCTTGGGGTCCAGGACATACAATCGCCAATTAAACCACTTCTTCATCCGGATGGTGTGGCTGATAGTTTCATAAAAGGAAACGAAAGGATCTTATTGGATGATTCCCTGGAGCACTTTAACTACTGCCGCAGCAGCGGAGAAAGCCCTCTTTCATTTGAAAAGGCAGGACCGCATAAGCACTTGTTTTTTGATCCTTCAAAAACAAAAGCAGCCATTGTAACATGTGGCGGACTGTGCCCGGGATTAAACAATGTGATCCGCAGTGCCCCTGCCAATGCAAACGACAGCAAGTTTTGCAGTCTGCTGGCTCAAAATGCGGTACATGCTGCAATGGCTGGCAAAACAGATTTTGTGATCGGGCACTGGCGCAACTCATTTACCTTGCTGCCAATTCCTCTTGCTGTTTCGAAACGGAAAAAAATTGATATGAAGGGAGAACTCTGGTGGAATGTTCTCGAAACAACAGGACAACCTGTTTCTATAAATAACCGGGCCTGAGGATCCTGACCTTCTGTAAATTCATCCTTCCGAATAAATTCTTTTAAATCTCTTCAGAAAGGGTTTATATATTTATACTTGTATGCACATGCAAGAATGGTATAAGTAAAATCATTTGTTTTCATCGTTTTTGTCATTAATTTGTTCAGAAAGCAAAATATCGTGTTAATAGTCAGAAAGTTTTTTACACGATAAACTCCCATACGCCCACGCCTACCGATCAAAAACTCCGCGTAACTCTTTAACCAAGCGCCAGCGCCTCTGCGTAACCCTGCGTTAATAAATAGCAGCTTGCTGCTGCTCCTACACTCCTCAATCCAAAACTCCCCCTTACAAATTGCTTTAGATTTTATGCCTACCTTTAATTCATTTATCAATTAAACATATACAACATGAGAAAAGTCATTCTATTCACCGGACTGATCGCCCTGTCCGGTATGCTGGCTTGCGGACAAACGGAAACCAAAGTCTCTGCAACAGTCAAAACCGCTTTCTCAGAAAAATTTCCAGGTGCAACAAAAGTGAAGTGGGATATGGAAAATGAAAATGAATGGGAAGCCGAATTCAGGCTGGATGGTAAGAAATACTCAGCAAATTTCGACAATACAGGAGCCTGGACGGAAACGGAATACGAAATCACTTCAGACGCGCTTCCTGAAACTGTGAAAGCATGTCTCAAAAGACAATTTGAAAGCTACTACAAAGTTGAGGAAATTGAAGTTGTCGAATCACCCGAAGGAACTGTCTACGAAATAGAGATTAAAAAGGGCAGATCCGAAATGGAGGTCACCATCAGCGCCAGCGGAAGTATATTGGAAGAAGGGCTGCCAGCGGAAGAAGAAGGGGATGAAGAGGGAGATAAGGATTAGGATCCGGAGCCAGGATTCTTTCAGCATATGACTATATATAAAGGAGCTGCGCAAAGAACATCAAGCATTAAAATGCACTGTTTACGGACGGGGGAAATTTCAATCCCGGCCTGGGGGTATTGTATCAAATAATTAAGTGATGTTTTCAGCAGTGGCAAGCTGAGGGTCATTCGGGGAAATATTCAGACACGGAGCGGAAACCCGCTTTAAAATGAGGATCAAATCGTTTATTAGTTGTTTTTGTTCTTAAATTTGCAGCTCATTATAATCTATTGAAGATCCGTAACCTGCAACGGTACATTCTCGATGCCATCCGGCACATCAAACAGCGGCAACTGATATTGGGGCTGAGCTTTGTTATTGGTATCCTGTCGGGCAGTGCGGCCATCCTGCTGAAAAACCTTACCCATTTCGTCGAACACAAATCAAAAATATGGTTGCTTGGAGATTCATTTTCCGGGATCTCCATTATCCTGCCTTTCATCGGTATATTTTTAACAGTACTCTTTGTAAAGTACCTGCTCAAGCAGGACATTTCTCACGGCGTTAGCAAGATCCTCTTCGCTATCTCAAAAAGAAAGGGTCACCTGAAACCCCATAATACCTGGTCATCAATGATCGCAAGTTCGGTAACGGTCGGACTTGGGGGTTCAGTCGGACTTGATGCGCCGATCGTTCTCACCGGGGCATCCATAGGTTCAAACCTTGGACGTATCCTCAGGCTTAACTATAAAACCATCGTTCTGCTGATAGGCTGCGGCGCTGCAGGCGCTATTGCCGGGATCTTCAAGGCGCCCATCGCTGCTCTTATCTTTGCTTTCGAGGTACTGATGCTCGACCTCACTGCATGGTCAATCGTTCCCTTGCTGATCTCATCAGTCACTGCTGCCACACTTTCAAGTTTCCTGTTGGGTAAAGAGGTGGTCTTCTCCTTTACCATCAGCGAACCCTTTGTTTTACGGAATTTACCCTTTTACCTCTTGTTGGGATTGTTCACAGGACTGGTATCTCTCTATTTCACACGCATGAGCATGTGGATCGAATCATCCATGGGGAAAATAAAGAAGACTTTCCTTAAAACCATCGTGGGCGGACTGGTGGTCAGCATGCTGATCTTTTTAATGCCCCAGCTTTTCGGAGAAGGCTATACAACTTTAAAAACCCTGCTCTCCGGCCATTCCTCCGAACTGTTCAGCGGCACACTTTTTGAAAATTTCCTGCAGAACGATTCCTCCTTTATAATCGTCTTTTTCCTGATGCTTGTGGTCTTCAAAGTGATAGCCATGGCACTTACAACGGGTAGCGGTGGTATAGGCGGAATATTTGCACCTGCACTTTTTGTTGGAGGGATGAGCGGAATCACTCTTTCAAAATTCGTCAACATCTTCCATCCGACCGGTATTTCGGAAAACAACTTTGCCCTTGTCGGAATGGCCGGGGTTATGTCGGGTGTTATGCACGCCCCGCTTACTGCAATCTTCCTGATAGCAGAGATAACCGGTGGATATACACTCTTTATACCCCTCATTATCACGGCAACCATTGCATATGTTACCATACTGGCTTTCGAGAAACAGTCGATTTATACAAAACGTCTTGCGATGAGGGGAGAGCTTATCACCCATCACAAGGACAAAGCTGTGCTCTCCATGCTTTCCGTGACTGATGTACTGGAAAATGACTGTGAAAAAGTACCGGAAGACGGTTTCCTTGAGGATCTGGTGAAGGCAGTATCTAAATCAAAACGGAATATCTTCCCGGTAATTAACAAAAAGGAAGAACTCTCCGGGGTAATCAGCCTGAATGATGTTCGCGATATCATATTTAATACAGAATTGTACAGGAAGGTGAAGATAACCGAGCTCATGCAAACTCCCCCCGCCATCATCCGCAAAAATGAGAAAATGGAAAGGGTGTTGGAGATCTTCGAGGAGACCGAGGCGTGGAACCTTCCGGTTACTGAAAACAACCGCTACATAGGTTTCATTTCAAGGTCCAAGATCTTTAATTCATACCGAAGCCTGCTGAAGGAATTTTCGGATGATTAAGTGAATAAGCTTGGGAACCTTAAATGTGTTCCCGGTTGAACTTCCCCATGTTTCTCCTTCCACACACCATAGCGCTCCAGCCTGCCATGGCAGGTATACTCCCAGCGGGTGTCACCGGGATCATTCATGTTTTGATCCAGTTGTCCTTGAGCCCCTTCAGCTCCATTGCATATTCCTTCAGGTCCTCAATTCCCGCAGGAAAAGCAGCATGGATCATCGGTTCGCTTTCCGGCTCCTCGACGGTGAGATTCAAAGTGCAATCCAGGCTTTCCGGATCGCCGGGTTTATCATACTGGGTCTTGAATTTCGTTCCCTTATTGTACAGTGAAACCAAAGCCTTCTCAAAGGCCAGGGCCAGCGATCTTTCAGAAATTGTGATAGCAGGGATGTTTTTCATGCCGGTATTAGTTAGTTAAGTCTCCTGATATAATTATTAAAACAGGATGGCAATCTGAACTATTCAGGTAGAAAGTTATCATGTTTTTTTTCACAGACACGAGATTTGAACTTCTCATCACATTAATATAAGCTTCAAAGTGTGAATTAAGTGGATTATAAGTATTCCGCTGATTGAAGGTATCATTTAAATAAAAAAAGGATGGAAGAGAAACTAAAATTTAATGAGCTCACCCGAAAGATAATCGGTGCAGCATTTGAGGTTCATAAATTCCTTGGCAATGGATTCCAGGAAGTTATTTATCAGAAGGCCCTGGCATATGAATTTTATCTTGCAGATATAAAGTATGAAAGAGAAGTTTCCCGTGATATTTTTTATAAGAACAGGGAAAAAGCAATCGGAACCAGAAGAGCAGATTTCATAGTTGAGGATAAGGTTATTGTTGAAATAAAGGCTATATCAAAGCTGGAAGATGTGCACTCAGCGCAGATTCTGAATTATATGAATATTTATAACATAGAAGTCGGCCTGCTGATAAATTTCGGATCAAAAAGCATGGAATTCAAGAGGTTTGTACTGACAAAAAAGGTTTAAATCGCAATTTAAAAGTATCAATCTGATTTGTCCCTGCAATCCCTGCAATCCGCATAATCCGCGATCATACAGTGACCCCCACCGGACAATGGTCCGATCCCATAACCTCATCCAGTATAAAAGCATCCTTTACCGCAGGTAAATAACTTTCGCTCACAAGAAAATAATCGATCCTCCAGCCGACGTTCTTCTCCCTTGCCCCTGCACGGTAGCTCCACCAGGTGTAGCGGTCTTTCTCATGCGGGTGAAAATGGCGAAAGGAGTCAGTCAGTCCACCTCCGGTAAAGCGGTCCATCCCGTCTATCTCTTCCTGGGTATAGCCGGCAGATTTATTGTAATTCGCTTTTGGACGAGCCAGGTCAATATCCCTGTGGGCCACGTTAAAATCACCGCATGCCATCACGGGCTTCTGCTTCTCAAGTTCCTTCAGGTAGTTGTAGAAGTCA
>CAYSAH010000175.1:0-6473 GCA_964428945.1 uncultured Bacteroidaceae bacterium
AATTGCCGAAGTGGTTCAAATGAAGGATGGAGGAACCATTTCAGCGTCGAAATTCCTTGAGCATTTTATGTTCCCCCCTGAAACTCAATATAAGCATCTCTCCAAGCTCAGCGGCGGCGAACTTCGCCGGCTTCACCTTCTGACGGTATTGATCAAAAATCCGAATTTCCTGATTCTGGATGAGCCTACCAACGATCTGGATCTTTTTGCAATGAATAAGCTTGAGGAGTTTCTGCTGGCTTATCAAGGTTGCCTGGTCATTGTTTCTCATGACCGGTATTTCCTGGATAAACTCACAGAGCACCTGTTTGTTTTTGAAGGAGACGGGCTTATCAGCGATCATTATGGAAAGTATTCCGAATACAAGTATAAATCGGAGAGCCTGAAAAAGTCGCAGCTTAAGGAATCGCAGGTCCTTACTGAACCAAAAAAGAGGGAAACATCAAAGACAAACGAATCCCGTTCCAGGACAAAGCTTACATACAAGGAAAAGCTTGAATATGACAGGCTGGAACCTGAGATTGAATTGCTTGAAGCAGAAAAAAGAATGCTGGAATCGGAAATGAATTCAGGAAAGCTTGATTACCAGTCATTGAATGAGAAATCAACCCGTGTGTCTGAACTTATTAAACTGATCGATGAAAAAATGCATAAATGGCTGGAATTGGGTGAGAAAGGAGGGTAGGGGAAAGTTGGAAAGGTGGAAGGATGGAAGGATGGGATAATGGAAAGATGTAACAGGGGAATGATTTATCAGGACATAATTTTATTACTTTTGCGCCGTCAATTAAAACTTTACCTGACAATCTGAACCTGAAAACTACTCCTGGTAAACTGAAACCTACCCCTTATATTTTTTTGCATGATAAAAAAATTGAATAAGTATTTATAGATGGATCTGAATACCGAAATAAAAAGGCGGAGAACATTTGCAATAATTAGTCACCCTGACGCTGGTAAGACAACGCTTACAGAGAAATTGCTGCTGTTTGGCAATGCCATACAAACTGCCGGAGCAGTTAAAAGCAATAAGATCAAGAAAACCTCGCAATCGGATTTTATGGAAATCGAAAAACAGCGTGGTATTTCAGTTTCCACTTCGGTAATGGCATTCGAATATAATGGGATCCAGGTGAATATCCTTGATACCCCGGGCCACAAGGATTTTGCCGAAGACACATACAGGACATTGTCGGCGGTTGATAGCGTTATCGTGGTGGTTGATACTGCCAAGGGAGTTGAGGAGCAGACCCGCAAGCTGATGCAGGTATGCAGGATGAGACATACCCCTGTTATGATCTTTGTAAATAAAATGGACCGGGAAGGGATCCTCCATTTTGACCTGCTTGAAGAACTCGAGAAGGAATTAAGCATTGCAGTTTGTCCCTATACCTGGCCAATAGGCTCAGGCAGATTTTTCCAGGGAGTTTATAACCTGTATAGTAAGGCCGTTTCGATCCATATGTCTGAAAATGATAGCAAAGCCGATGGAGAGATCCGTTTTGCCGATATGAATGACCCTGGAATGGGAAAGCTTATCAGGAATGAGACCCTTGAGGCCTTAAGGGATGAGTTGGAACTTGTAAATGAAGTTTTTGAACCCTTTAACAGGTCACTCTATCTTGATGGCTACCTTGCTCCTGTATTTTTTGGAAGTGCACTGAATAACAACGGGGTTCAGGAATTACTGGAGACATTCCTTCAAATAGCACCGCATCCTGGAAAGGTGGAAGCTATTGAAAGAAGTATCGAACCAGGTGAGGAAAAACTTACTGGTTTTATATTCAAGATCCATGCAAACCTTGACCCGAATCACAGGGACCGTATCGCCTTTTTGCGGATCTGCTCGGGGAAATTTCAGAGAAATGAGTTTTATTATAATACCCGTTTGAAGAAGAAAATGAGGTTCCCGTCACCTACCAGTTTCATGGCAAATAACAAGAAGGTGATTGATGAGGCATTCCCGGGTGATGTTGTTGGCCTGTACGACAGTGGGAACTTTAAGATAGGAGATACTATGACTGAAGGTGAAGCTCTTCATTTTAAAGGAATCCCAAGTTTTTCTCCTGAAATATTACGTGAGGTAAATAACCTTGATAATTTCAAGGCAAAACAACTCGACAAAGGAGTGCGGCAACTCACCGATGAGGGAGTTGCACAGCTTTTCCTGCAACAGCCGGGAAACCGTAAAATCATTGGAACAGTGGGAGAGCTGCAATACGAAGTTATAAAATACAGACTTGAACATGAATATGGTGCAAAATGCAGTTTTTCACCATTGCCTTATAACAGGGCATACTGGATCACCACCAATAATAAAAAACAACTGGATGAACTTGCATCCAGGAAATACAATAATATAGCCTATGACAAGGAGGATACACCAGTTTATTTTGCTGAAAGTGACTGGGCCATCAAAACAGTAAAAGAAATGTACCCGGACCTTGAATTTCATAGTACATCTGAATTCGGGAAATAATCCAGATGTACCATTTTAGAAATTCGTTCTGAAAAGAAATCCTGGCTGAATAGCCAGGATTTTCACAATCATGAATTCTTCAGTTTTAAAAATAAACCTCAGAAACTAACTGCGGCCTCTCTGTGGCCTGTCAGCCGGTGCCTGTCCTCCTGTTTGTCCAGGATTCTGCCCCGGATTCTGATCGCGTCTCTGTTGCATTTCCTGCCTCCGTTCCTCCTGAGCCTGCTTGTATTTTTTATATTGCTCGGGGGTAAGGACCTCTTCGTATTTCTTATCCCGGACTTCTCTTTGTTTGCCCATTGATTCCCTCATCTTTTCCCAGTCACCTTCGTTTTTTTGACGCTCTACCTGCATTTTCTTGTTCTGTTCGATCTCGAAATCCATGATCGTCTTTTCCTGTTCTTCGCTTAAACCGAGAGTCTGGGTCTGTCTTTTTACCCGTTCCTTAACATCCTCTTCAGTCCATTGCCTGCCAGGTCCGCCACCTGGTCCCGGTCCACCCGGCCTTTGTCCGCCACCGGGTCCCTGTCCGAACATCGGAAAAGAGCAGATTGCCATAATTGCAATGAAAGTCATTGCCCTGAAATTAATTGCTGTTCTCATTTGTTATGAAATTAGTTATTACTGTCTTACAGAATCTCTGACTCACCAAAGCTAAAAAAGTTTAATCATGTTCTCCATTATTTATTGTAAAGTTTTGTCCATTGTTTTTTACTCTTTGCTTTATGCTTTGAAATGGCTTTGTTGAAGGATCGTTCCAAATAATCTATACTAAATATTATAATCCTGGAGCTGACAGTTGCAGATCATTTCAAGATGTGATACACTGAATATTTATTTGTTCAGGAACATGGTGAAAAGGATAAGCAAGGCTGATTATTTTAACTGTTATTAAAATTGTAGCTCATGAACATACTGCTAAAAATGTACATTTGCACTCAAATGTATAAACTATGATATCGCGAAGAGATGTTTTTTTCCTTGCAGGAATTATTGCTTTCTTTTCTCCTTTCTTTTTGTTCGAAAAAGTATTCCGGGCATACTATGATTTTAACCTTGAGCATGGCCTGATCATGAGCTTTATAAAGTTTTCGATCCTGGCAACACTTGGAGAGGTGATAGGATCAAGAATAAAAACAGGTTCTTACCTGCATAAGGGTTTTGGACTTGTGCCAAGGGCTCTTGTCTGGGGTTTCCTGGGTATAAGCATAAAGATCGCATTCGATATTTTCGCAGCAGGTACGCCAGTATTTCTTGAAAAGGTCGGATTTAAAGATGCAGTTTCAATTATACATTCAGACCTGAGCTGGAAGAAGGTATTTGTCTCATTCAGCATCGGCACTGCACTGAATCTTTTCTATGCCCCGGTGATGATGACCTTCCATCGGATAACAGATCTGCACATCGTTGAAACGGGAGGAAGCCTGAAGGGATTTTTTACACCCATACATTTTGCCAGGCAGTTTAAAAAGATTGATTGGGATGTTCAATGGAACTTCATTTTTAAAAGGACCATTCCCTTTTTCTGGATCCCGGCTCAAACCATTACATTTTTGCTCCCTGAAGAATTCCGGGTTCTTTTTGCAGCCTTCCTTGGAATTGTTTTAGGGGTGCTCCTGGCCATCGCTGCACTTAAGAAATAGTAAACAGGACCTGTGTTTCCAAAATTTCAGAATCTCCATCATTTGGAGCAGGCCAAATTGTGAGGGTAAATACCCGATGGCAGGCTTAGCAGGCTTGAAGACAATAATTTCAGAATACCGGCCTCCTGACCTTGCCTTTCACCAGCCAACATATTTATAAAGTTCAGATACTTGTTCAATTATTTCCTAATTTTAATGAATCTTAAATTAAACTATACAAATATTTTATCGTCAAAACGGAAGATTCCGACAAGTACCAAAACCGAACCGCATTGGAAATAAGCATTTCAAACCTCGATAAAACCTATCCCGGAGGTTTCAAGGCACTGAACAATATTAATCTTACCATCGAAAATGGTATGTTTGGTCTTCTGGGTCCAAATGGCGCAGGGAAATCCACATTAATGCGGATTCTTGTCACCTTGATGCAGGCAAGTTCGGGAGAGGTGCTGGTGGATGGAATGGATATAAGCACTCACCGGAAGGAAATTCGAAAGATGCTTGGATATCTTCCCCAGGATTTTCGTTTTTTTGCCAAACTCCGCTCATGGGAATTCCTCGATTATACCGCACGTCTTGGTGGAATGAATGACAAACGCGAGAGAAGGGAACGTATCGACGAGATGCTCACTTCTGTTGGTCTCTATGAATTCAGGAACCGAATGGCCAATAAGCTTTCCGGCGGAATGAAACGCCGGCTCGGGATTGCGCAAGCCCTTATTACCTCACCTTCTATAATTATTGTTGATGAGCCAACCACCGGACTTGATCCGGAAGAAAGGATACGTTTCAGGAATCTGCTTTCCGACCTGGGCCGGTCCGATACGATCATTATCCTTTCAACCCATATAGTAGGTGATATATCCAGTACATGCAATCAGATGGCACTGCTGAATGAAGGAAAGCTTGTATTCAAGGGTACGCCTGACCGGCTGGTTGAGCAGACCAAGGGCTTTGTCTGGTCGGCAGAGGTGAGCCAGCTTGAATATGACCGTCTTAAAATTGATTACCCGATTATCTCCACGATACCTTCAGGAGCCGGATGGGAGATCCAATTTGTGGGTGAAAAACCAGCTTACCTGGATGCCAGGGAAGTGGCTCCGAACCTTGAGCATGCCTATGTTCATTATATGGAAAATAATTTTAAACACTGGGACCTGTGATCAACCTGGGAAATATAATGTCAGTTGCATTGTACGAGAGGAAAACCCTGTACAGGAGCTGGTTTTTCAGGATATTCTCAATTCTTGCACTTCTTATACTTTTCGGGGTGAACATGGGTACCTTTGCAGAGCCGGGTGCCCGTTGGACAAACAGGGCCATTGCAGCAAACCTCCCGTATATTAATGTATTGTTTGTAAATGTTGCACAGGCAATAATTGCAGTATTCCTGGCATCGGATTTTATCCGTCGTGATAAAAAACTTGATACCACCGAGGTGATATATGCAAGGCCAATTTCAAATGGTGAATACGTTGTCGGTAAGACGCTTGGTATTCTTGTCCTGTTTATCGGACTTGTAATTGTGGTACTTACCATGGGTTTGATTTTTAACCTTGTGCTGAAAGACACGCCGGTAATTTGGGAAGCTTACTTGTATTACCCTTTACTTATCTCCTTCCCAACACTAATTTTTATTCTTGGATTGTCCTTTTTCCTGATGATACTCTTAAGGAGCCAGGCTGTCACTTTTATTGTATTGCTCGGTTACATAGGCCTGACCTTATTCTATTTTAAGGATAAATTACATGGATTACTGGATTATATGGCTTTTAACCTCCCCATGGTATATTCAGATTTTATTCATTTCACTGACCTGGAAAATATCCTGCTTCAGCGTTTGGCATACCTGTTCCTTGGCTTTGCTTTTATATTTGCAACAATCCGTTTCCTTGGGCGATTACCTCAGACTGGGAAATGGAATTTCATAAACCTGGCATCCTTTATACTGTTTTTTGCAGCCGGATTGATCCTGGGGTATAAATATTTTGATGCATACAAAAGTACGGAAAGTGACCGGGAAAAATTCCTTGTTCTCAATAATACCTATGCTGAAGCTCCACTGGCAGATGTCCTTACGAATAATCTTACCCTTTCGCTACAAGGACGGAAACTTCAAATGAGCTCTGAAATATCTTTGAGAAACCCGAATGAAACACAGCTTGATACTTTAATATTCTCACTTAATCCAGGTCTTGAGATTGACAGTATTACCGGCAGGCAAGGATTGATAAAATTTGAAAGGGACAGGCAGATCGTCAAATTAATTCCTGACAGTCCTCTTGGCACAGGCAGTAGATTTACATGCACCTTTTTTTATGGCGGGGTGCCCGATGATGCAATTGCTTACC
>CAYSAH010000175.1:6483-7873 GCA_964428945.1 uncultured Bacteroidaceae bacterium
ATTCAGTTAGCCACACTCAATAAGAAGCCCGGAATTGTGGATGCAGAATTCATACTGCTGACCAGTGAGCTTTGCTGGTACCCGGTTGCGGGACCCACTTTTAACTCCTTAACATTTCGTCCGTTTGAACCTGATTTTTCCCGGTTTAGTCTCACAGTAACTCCAGGGGAAGGAATGACTGCCGTTGCCCCGGGAAGAAAAGAGCAGGTTGAGGGTGTTCAGAAATTCTGGCCGGAAACTGACCTGAATGCCTTCCCCCTTGTAATCGGACCTTTTAAGGAGAAGAGCATAACCGTGGATGATGTTGAATTCAATATTTTTTATAAAGCTGATCATGATTTCTTTTCCGGATTCTTTCCCACTATTTCAGATACCCTTTCTGCCCTGATCAAGGAGGCAAAGGAAAATTATGAATACGATGAACTGGACCTTTATTATGCCTTTAAAAGGGTAAACCTTGTTGAAGTCCCGATACAATTTCACCCTTATGAAAGACCATATTCTCAGCTTGTGGAATGGGTGCAGCCGGAAATGATTTTCATCCCCGAAAAAGGGGCCGGTCTTAGTACTTTGGATTTTAAACGGTTTAAAAATGCTGAAGAGAAAAGGAATAAGGAGAGAGAAAATACCAGGACCGCAGAAGAGATCGAAACAGACCTGTTTAAAAATTTCATTGTTAATACTTTCTTCAGGTCGGAATTAAATTTCGGAGGTGGTTTCCAGGGCAATAATGAAAGACTGCTGAATTTTGATGGTAAGAATATCTATACAAGGAATCCTTTCTGTGCATTTCCGCTTTTTTACAATTATGTGACAGGTATAAGCTCAAAAGAATATCCGGTATTTAACTCAATGATAGAAACTTATTTGAAAGAAGGTTACGAAGTCTCGCCCCGTCTAAGTTTTGTGGGAGGAGTGACAAACAATGAAAGGGCCAACCTTGCCCTCAGGGAGCACAGCCTTGCCGAGATCCTGAATAAGAAGAATACAACCCTTATAAGCTCAACCATTTACCAGGCAGGTAGTTTTATCATCACTGCCCTTAAAAATCGAGTCGGGATAAAGGAATTTGATAATTTCCTTTATTATTATCTTGAGGATCATGCTTTTTCCATAATACCTTTTGAGCAATTTGAGTCGGATTTTGAGTCGGATTTTGGTGCAAAGATCGAACCCTACCTGGATTTTATAAAATCGGGGAGCCAAATGCCGGAATTCCTGGTGTCTACCCCCGAGTATTACCAGACCAGGGACAATTACGGGGATGTTTATATCATCCGTATGAAAATTTCGAATGTCGGGGGAAGTTCAGGACTGGTTGACCTTACCTTCAGGATGCCGGGCCAGGGTGGCTTCGGTGGTGGTGGGAGTATGTCAACAGAGCAGCGAC
>CAYSAH010000176.1:0-7840 GCA_964428945.1 uncultured Bacteroidaceae bacterium
GAGTTATCGGTTTACTGAAGAGAGGGAGTAAAATATTCCCAGGCAGGATCAATGCATTTACGAGAGAGATCGGAGCATTTACAAAAGTAAATACAATGAAAAGTGTTGAAAATGGACAGATACGTGTTGAAAACGCTTCGGGATCACCTGAAAATGGACTGATCCCTGTTGAAAATGCTTCAATATCACCTGGAAACAGACTAATGAGACCTGATATTACTTTGGGAACACCCGGAAATGAATTGATATGCCTTGAAAATGGTCTGAAAGCAGCCAGGCCACCTGTAATATTATTCAGCAACACTGCAATAAAATGAGTACAATGCGAAGATAATAAGATGTTGTTTCCCCCGGGCAGTTCGGGGTGTTACAAAATGATGCAGGATCCCGGGCTGAGATCTCGCAGGCCCTGGAAAAAATGGGATTCAACTCCCTTATACCCGGACAGGGGAATGAATTTCAGCCGACTGCACGGGAAAAATATAAGGAAATGTTCAAATCAGGGATCAATACAGCCAGGTCCGGGCACGGGGCAGAGGGCAGACCGGGCGGAGTCGAAGGGAGGTTCCTGAGCGGAGTCGAAGGATACTTTTTACTTTTTAACTCATTCTGTGCAACTCCGAATTTATTAACTTGTCTTTGTAATTGAAATTGATTAAAGGTTGACGACGAAATACGAAGACATACATCGCGATGTGATCGAATTGTGCATGCAGGGAGATGTTGGTGCGCAGTATAAGTTATACGCATTATACTCTAAGGCGATGTATAATATCTGTTTTCGGATGACGAATCAGATTGAGGAAGCTGAGGATGTATTGCAGGAAGCATTTACTTATGCCTTTAACAGGTTGAATTCGTTCAGGTTTGAGTCCTCATTTGGGGCCTGGTTAAAAAGGATTGTTGTGAATACATGTATCAATCACCTGAAAAAGAGACGGCTGGAATTGGTTTATACGGATGTAACCTATGATTTTATACCCGATGAGGAGGAGATTGATTATGGAAGCATCAACTTTGAGGTTGAAAGGGTAAGAAGGGCAGTGGAGAAATTACCTGAAGGATACAGGGTGATCTTTTCTCTTTATATGATGGAAGGTTACGATCATAAGGAGATTTCTGAAATATTGAATATCTCTGAATCAACCTCTAAAAGCCAGTTTTTAAGAGCAAAAAAGAAAATAAAAGAAATACTTGAGAGTCATGAAGGATAGATTGGAAGATTTTATAATGAAAAATCGGGAGTCATTTGATGTGCTTGAGCCCGATCCCTCACTTTGGCTGAAGATAAACGCCGGAAATCAGGGTAAAGGTAAAAGCCGTCGGCTCAATTGGTTGCGATATACAGCGGCAGCAGCAGTAATATTTGCAAGCCTTTCGGCAGGCATTTACTATATATCCGGGATAAATTCCAGTCCTGAAAAACTCTATGGTGATCTCTATAAGGAGATTATCGAAACGGAAGCTTTTTATACCAATGTCGTTAATCAGAAATACAATGAGCTCCAGCCCTATATGGCTACTTCACCTGATTTGAAAAAAGAGCTCGACTTTGATCTTAATGAACTCGACGGAATATATCTCGATCTGAAAGAGGACCTGAAGGATAATGTCGGAAATCCAGAAGTTATAGAGGCGATGATCCAGCAATATAGAATGAAGGTTGAGATACTGGAACAACTACTGAACCAGCTTAAAGAAAAGGAGAATAATAATTATGAAGAACAAAATGAATTTTCTCTTTAAACAACCCAGGTTGTTGGTTTCGGCAGCCATCCTGATTGCAGGGGTATTCGCAACAGCGCAGACTGTGAGCGACGCCCGGTTCAGGAAAAAGAGCTATAAGGTTTCACCCGAAACCACACTGGAAATAGAGAATAAATACGGAACAATTCTGATCGTTCCCTGGAATAAGGATTCTGTTCAGATCACAGCTGATATTTTCCTGGAAGCAAAGAGCGCTTCCAAACTAAGGAAGTTGCAAAATGATATAGATGTATCTTTTGCCGGGACAAGCAATTATATAATTGCAAGGACAATTATCGGGGATGGAGGGTCAAAGGTCGCTTCTGAATTGAGAGCACTTTCAAATACGCTTGTGAGCAGTTCAACTGTGGAAATAAATTATACGATCTACCTGCCTGTGTATGTAAACCTGGTTCTGACCAATAAATTTGGTGATATTTATATTGACGACCTTTCAGGAGATGTTGATATATCCCTTTCCAATGGAGTGCTTAAAGCAAACAGTTTCTCTGGTAATTCAAGGGTGGAACTTATTTTTGCAAAAGGGACCATAAGGGAATTGGCCACCTCCTCACTGAATCTTTCTTATGCTGAATTTACACTTGGTAATGCTGAACAGCTTGATATTGTAAGTAAATCATCAGGCATAGAGATTGATACAGCCGGAGTAATAAAGTTGGAATCAAGACGTGATAAGATAGAGGTGAATAAGGTTGAATATCTTTATGGAAACAGCAGTTTCACCGATGTTTTAATCTCAGAATTTATCAGGGAAGTCGATTGCAATATGAATTACGGGAAGATGGTCATTGAAAATGTACTGCCGGAATTTTCCCGGATAAAGATAAATTCAGATTATACTGATATCACTTTGTTCACATCAGCTTTAAGTACCTATAATATTGATATTTTGCACAATGAAAAAGCAATTGTCCACCTTCCTTTGAAAAATGCTGATCTCAAAACTATAAAAACAGGGGAAGAGTTCCTTACAACCGACGGAACTGTGGGAACTGGCAAATCGCAAAAGAGTATCAGTATTAAAGCCGAACATAAATGTTATATAAATATTACAAGCAGGTAGCCATTATGAAACATTTACTGATATTTTTCTTCATATTTATTTCCCTTGAAGGCTTCAGCCAGTTTTATCCGCTTGAAGCCGGTGCAGTGGGCGGTGTTTCCTCCGGATTAAATTTCAGGGCCTACCTTGATGAGGATTTATCTTACGAGGCACTGCTGTCCTTTCGTAACGACGGTGCCCAGTTTAACCTGTTCAGGCAAAATCATACTGAGCTTCAAATGACCGAAAAGGGGAGTTTCAATCTTGTGTACGGTTTTGGAAGCCATCTTGGATTCTATTATTCTGAAACTTACACTGTCTTTTTCCAGGATGTTAATTTTGGAAGAAGAGTTTTCTCTCCTGTTCTTGGGATGGATGGATTTGTGGCAATAGAATACAGGTTTCATGAAACTCCGATAAGCATTGGTCTGAACTTTAAACCTTTTATGGAACTCTCCTTGAGGCAGATTTTCGGAATCAATCTCTGGGATACAGGTCTTACTGTGAAATACCGGTTTAAAGCGGAAAACGCTTACTACTGATTAGAATTCTATAATGAAAAATTAACTTGAAAATGAAAAGGATTTTTATTATTGCAAGTATAGCATTTTACTTTTTGCCCTTGTTTTCGCAGGAATACAGAGGTTCAGAAGGTAATTACAGGGAGCGCCCCAGGGAAGTAAAAACAATCTTTGGACCAAATGTGGGAAATGGTGGATACGGAGCGTTAAGCCTGGGTTACACCCTGATTGATGGAAGGAACGCCATCCTGACAGGTGGTCGGGGAGAATGGATAGTAGGGCATGGACTTGGCCTTGGTATAGGAGGCTTTGGCTTTATAAATGATCCCGAATTCAATGCAACTGATAACCTGTACTATAATCTCTCAGGAGGTTATGGAGGATTTATAATGGAGCCTATCCTTATGGGGAGATGGCCGGTTCATATCTCACTGCCTGTATTGCTTGGAGCAGGTGCAGTGGCCAGGGCATCGTTTTCAGAAGATTTCCTTGCCCAGATGGACCCGTACGATGCATATCTTGAAGAGGCCACTCTTTTCCTCGTCGCTGAACCTGGCGTTGAGCTGGAGATAAACTTGCTCAGGTGGATGCGCATGGCCTTTTTCGGAAACTACCGTTTCACTACCAAGCTCTTAATGATAGATGTGAATGAAGCAGCCCTGGTGGGATGGAGTGCCGGTGTTACTTTGAAAGTAGGAATATTTTGATCCGACAGGTAAATTTTCCTGTACTTTAAATCAGGAGGTATTGCCAATCTTTATAACAGATCTCTTATTTTACCGGGCCAGCTCTAATCCTTCTTTCATCCAGCTAATGTATGAAGCAATATTCAGGTTGGTACCACTCGGTTGATTTACCACTTTGCCTTCACTATCCATAATAACATAAAGTGGTACTGTGTTGGTCTTGAACATGGATATCTCATAATCGACATTTTGCTGACCTATCGTTTTCTTTACCTTGCCGTCAACTTTTGAAGTATACCATTCCTCTTCAGGCAGCTTCACGTTTACATCTGTGTAAAGAGAGATCAGCACAAAGTCATTACGCAGCATGGATTGCACTGTTTGGTCAGACCACACACTGGCTTCCATTTTTTTGCAATTGGAACAAAATCTGCCGGTAAAATCAAGGAATACCGGTTTCCCGGTCACCCTGGCACATGCGAGGCCCTCCTCTAGGTCATAAAAGGAGTTCAGACCATACTGGGTATGGAATTCGTCGATGTGTTTAACCGGTTTGCATTCTTCAGATCCCTGAGAGGTGAAATTTGCTTCATGCTGGATGGAAATACTTGTCAAATCAATCCATCCCTCTGATTTTGGAGGAAGGAGTGCAGATACCATCTTTAGCTGTGCGCCAAAGAGCCCCATGAACATAAAGATAGCAAAAGCAAAAGATGCAATTGCAATTAGTAACCTGGGAACCTTTATATAAGGAAGGTCACTGTCATGGGCAAATTTTAACTTTCCAAGCAGGTACATTCCCATAAGGAAAAATACGATTGTCCATATAACAAGAACGGTTTCCCTGGTAATAATTTTATGTGAGGGATCAAGCGGCTGAAGGAATTTCATACTGAAGGCAAGGACGATGAAACCCAGAACTACCTTAATACTGTTCAGCCAGCCCCCCGACTTGGGTAAGCCTTTTAGTAATGAAGGGAAGATTGCGAACAGAGTGAATGGAATGGCAAATGCCAGAGCAAATCCAAACATTCCCAGGATCGGTTTGAGAGCCAATCCACCGGCAGCTTCAACCAGCAATGCACCAACAATAGGTCCGGTACATGAAAATGATACAAGAACTGTTGTAAGTGCCATGAAAAATGCCCCGGCAATTCCACCCCTGTCCGCTCCCTGGTCGGCCCTGTTCACCCATTTTGATGGAAGGACCAACTCAAACATCCCGAAAAACGAGAAGGCAAATACTATAAACAACAGAAAGAATATCAGGTTGGGTATCCAGTGCGTACTTAATGCATTGGCAGCATCCGGTCCGAGGTTGGTGAGACTTACAATAACCCCAAGCAAGGTATAGATTGCAATTATTGAAACTCCGAAAACTGACCCCCTGAATATGCTCCTGGCACGGTTTTCGCTTCCTTGCATAAAGAAACTAACTGTCATAGGGATCATTGGAAAAACGCAGGGAGTAAGCAGCGCAAGCAGTCCGGCCCCGAAAGCAATCCAAAAGAATCTCCACATGGATTTTTCGTCGACGGCGGGTCCGGATAATTCAAAGGCAGGGTTTTCACTTTCCTGTGAGATCTCAGCCTGACCAGATAATGATTCCTGGTCAATATCTGAATGAGCTTCCCCTGTAGCAGGTTCACTTCGATCCCCGGTGAGCAGTGCTGGTTCAGATTCTGTTTCTGTTCCGGCTCCTGAGGATTCTGAAACTTCCCCGATCCTTAAATCAAATGAAAACTCAGCATATGCAGGAGGAAGACAGTTGGCATCATCACATACCTGGTATTCAATCTCCCCATTAATTACTGCACTTGAACCTGTAAGTATTACTTTTTGCCTGAATTCGGCTTTTTTTTCAATTGTCCCGACATTCATCTGAAATCCTTCATCGAATTTTATCTTTGGTTTGATGACCTCGACAAGCTTTCCGCTAAGTGCAAATCCTTCCAGATTTTCATACGAAGGTGAAGTGGCTATGGGACCGTTTTCAGGCAGGAAGGCAGAATACAGGTGCCATGGAGGATTGATAACCGCTTCAAACACCAATTCAAATTCCTTTTCTCCCGTTTTGACTGCGTTAAACTTCCATTTTACCGGGTCAACAGCTTGCGAAAATGAGGCAAAGGAAAATAATATTCCAGTAAGGATCGCTATGTTCTTTTTCATATTTATTCTTCTACAATAATTTCTGTAAGATCATTATTCAAAACTATTCCTGTTGTCACCGAACGGTTTTCACAATTCAGGAATTAATGTATAACCACAAATAATTATAATTGTTTAATGACTAAAGGTAAGGAAAAAAGAATGAATTACTTGGTTTTTCGCAGCACCTGTTCACCGCTCTCATTGAGCACGATATATTCAAGATAGGTAGCAGAATCGAGACCTTCAAGAGTGATCTTACATTTCAATTCCCGCCTCCATTTTTTGATTATCGATTTGAATCCTTTATCAAGATATGCAGCAAAAAACGGATGAACCTGTAGTGTGATCTTTGTAAGTTTTTCAGTTTCGATGAGTGTGCTTAATTCAAACTTCAGGTGATCTTCAAAAAGAATAGCAGGTTGAATTTTACCACTACCGTTGCAGGTTGGACAGGATTCGGCAGTTTCGACATGCATTTCAGGCCTCACCCTCTGGCGTGTGATCTGCATCAGACCAAATTTGCTGAGCGGAAGGATGTTATGCTTCGTTTTGTCACGAGCCATAATTTCCTTCATATGATTGTATACCTTCAATTTATTTTCGGCCCGGTGCATGTCGATAAAATCGACCACTATGATCCCGCCCATATCACGCAACCTGAGCTGTCGCGCAATCTCTTCAGAAGCTGCAAGGTTGACTTCGGTTGCATTTGCTTCCTGGTCAAGTCCGGTTTTGGATCGGTTCCCGCTGTTAACATCGATCACATGCAGTGCCTCGGTATGTTCAATAATCAGGTATGCCCCCTGTTTAAAAGATATTGTACTTCCGAATGAAGCCTTTATCTGTCGCTCAATCTCGAATTTTTCAAAGATGGATTGACTGTCTTTGTATAATTTAACGATCTTTTCCTTTTCCGGGGCAACTTCGCTAATATATTGCTTTACCTCCTGGTATACCTCGCTGTTATCGATGTAAATGTTCTCGAAATTGCCATTTAGGTGGTCACGGATTACTGAGGTAGCGCGACTTTGTTCTTCCTGAACAAGTTCAGGAAGATTTTTTATATTGATATTTTCGAAGGCATTTTCAAATTTCTTCACAAGCCCCCTCAGTTCCATATCCAGTTCGGCCACCTTGCTCTTTTCTGCAACCGTACGAACGATAACACCGTAATTCTTTGGTCGTATGCTGTTTATGAGGTGTCTCAGTCGTTCACGCTCTTCCTGTGATTCGATCTTGGATGAGATGGAGACCTTATCCGAAAAAGGCATCAATACCAGGTTCCTCCCGGCAATCGATATTTCCGAGGTTAACCTTGGACCCTTTGTTGAAATAGGTTCCTTTGCAACCTGAACAAGAACAACATGCCCGGCTTTGAGCACTTCATTGATCTTTCCATGTTTATTAATGTCTTTTTCTCTTCGGAATTTGGATACAGATATCTCTTTCCCTTTTCTGCTAAGAGACTGATTTACATATTTTCCAAGAGTGCTGAACTGAGGGCCAAGGTCGAGATAATGCAAGAATGCGTCCTTTTCATAGCCAACATTAATGAAGGCAGCGTTGAGGCTTGGCATAATTTTTTTAACCCTGGCAAGATATATATCACCTACCGAAAACTTTTGTGCCGGTGTTGATCTGTTTAACTCAACAAGTCTTTTATCTTCCAG
>CAYSAH010000177.1:0-7778 GCA_964428945.1 uncultured Bacteroidaceae bacterium
GAAAATATAATTCTGAAGGGAAACCCAAAAATATCAAGGGCAAACGTAGCCGCATTCATGCTGGATCAGCTTTCAAAAAATGAATTTAAAAACACTGCGGTTTGGCTCCATGAATAATTTCTGTCGTGAAACAGGGGCAGGAAATAAAACAAGCTAGCTTAATTTCCTGTATTTTTACCACGCAAAAATCAAGTTAGATATGAAAAAGTTAAATGTCATTGGACTTAGCCTGTTTCTCGTATTTTCATGTACCAGCAAGAATGAACAACTTGCAAAAAAATCCGGCCAGGAAATCTACTTCGAACAATCTACCTATGATTTTGGAGAAATCGCTGAGGACAGCGATACTGTTTTTTTTGTAAGTTTTAAAAATATTGGGAAAAAGGCTATAATTATAAACAGAGTCAGGTCGACTTGCGGATGCACTATTCCTTCATGGCCGAAGGAGCCGGTTGAGCCGGCTACTGGAGGAAATATAGAAGTAAAATACAATACTTCTCTCACCGGACCTTTTATGAAGTCCGTCTACGTCTATTCAAGTGCAGGAAATTCCCCGGTTAAGCTTACTGTAAAAGGGAAAGTAATCCCAAATGAGAAAATTATACAAGGCAACACTGAAAAACCAGTAAAAACTGATTAATATGCCGGGAATTTCAAAAAAAGGACAGGCTATGCCTGCATCTCCGATTCGGAAACTTGTTCCATTTTCTGAAGAGGCAAAAAGAAAAGGGAGGAAAGTCTATCACCTTAACATAGGACAACCGGATATCAAGACACCAGTTGTGGCCCTTGAAGCTATAAAGAATATCAGGGAAAGCGTCATCGAATACAGCCATTCAGCCGGGATCGAAAGTTACCGAAGGAAACTTGCAGCACACTACCTGAAGATCAATATAAAAGTCGACCACACCGAGATCATGGTTACTGCCGGTGGTTCAGAAGCTATCTCCTTTGCGCTCATGTCAACCGTTAATCCTGACGAGGAAGTGATCTGTCCGGAGCCATTCTATGCAAACTATAATGGTTTTGCAGTTGCTGCCGGGATTAAGATAGTTCCCATTACATCAGGCATTGAAAATGGATTTGCCCTGCCTCCGATCGAAGAATTTGAAAAAGTGATCACCCCGAAGACAAGGGGAATTATAATGTGTAATCCCAATAACCCAACGGGCTACCTTTATTCAGAAAAAGAGATCAGGCAGTTGGGCGAGATCGTTAAAAAACATGATCTCTACCTTTACTCCGACGAGGTATACAGGGAGTTTTGCTATGACGGTAAAACCCATTTCTCCGCCATGTACCTTGAAGGCCTTGAACAAAACGTCATCATGCTCGATTCAGTCTCAAAGAGATACAGCATGTGCGGTGCAAGGATCGGGGCATTGGTAACGAAAAACAGGGCAGTTCTCGATACAGCCCTGAAATTTGCACAGGCCAGGCTGAGTCCGCCAACATTCGGACAGATTGCAGGAGAAGCTGCACTGGACACACCTGCTTCCTATTTCGAGGAAGTTTATAATGAATATATCGAACGCCGTGATTACATGGTTGAAGCTCTGAATAAGATCCCCGGGGTGTTTTGCCCTTCTCCGGGAGGCGCTTTCTACACAGTGGTTAAACTTCCTGTTGATGATGCTGATAAATTTGCAAAGTGGATCCTCAGCGAATTCGAATTCGACAACCAGACAGTGATGATGGCCCCTGCCAGTGGTTTTTATTCCACACCGGGACTGGGAAAACAGGAGGTAAGGATCGCATATGTATTGAAAAAGGCCGATCTTGAAAAGGCAATGGTAGTCCTGGAAGAGGCCTTGAAGGTATATCCCGGAAGGGTTTAAAAAGGGAAAGGACAGAACTCCGGATCCAGGGAAATGAAGCTTAATAGAAATTGGACCTTTCTAAAATAATTGTGCATCAGGAAAGATCAACATCAAATTATAGCATCCCGGTTAACTTAAGTGACGAGCGACTGTAAAAAACTGTTATGAAAGAAAAAGATAAACCAACAATAGCCGGACTTCGTTCAATAAAGATTGAAACCGAGCCGGGAACTTATTTTTGGTGTGCATGCGGCAGAAGCAAAAAACAGCCTTTCTGTGACGGTTCACACAGGACAACAGGTTTTATTCCTGTGAGAGTGGAAATTACTGAAAAGAAGCTGCTTAAATGGTGCAGCTGCAAGATGACCCATACCCCTCCATTCTGCGACCATACCCACAGGGAACTCCCTGGCTATCAGGAAAAGGAATGACACAAAGACCTGGCAATTAGGAAAAAAAAGGACAAAAAATCAGCAGGAACTTGTTGGAAAATTTATCTCTCAAGGATGAAATTTATTGTTTCGAATTTTCCGAAAAGTAAGAGAATCTTTTCTCCAGGGCCTTTGTCCTGTATTTAAAAATTTCTTCTAACTGGCTGCGAATAAATAATTTGTTTGCAATTGATCCCAAAAATCCCAAGGGTGGGATATAGGAAACTATGTCACGCATGAGAACCCCTCCATCGATCTCCTCAATATGATGCTCATGATGCCACATTGCATAAGGTCCGGATCTCTGCTCATCAACAAAAAATCTTTTCTCCTCAACATGCGTGATCTCTGTTACCCAGTTCATCTTTATTCCGAAAAGTGGCTTTACCTTGTAGGCGATGATCATTCCCGGATACATTTTTTCATGAAGTTCTCCGGAGGTGATATCAAATCCCATATGTCCGGGTGTGATCTCCTTTAAATTAGCGGGTGAGGAAATAAATTCCCATACTTCCTCAATTGTTCCGGCAATTTTCTGCTCTGCCCTGAATTGAAATAATGCCATCTTTCTTCAATAAAAAGTGGGTGAATGGTTAAAATTCACCCGGTCTGCTAAACCCTGATCATGAACTATTTTTCAAATCTAAAATCATCTATTGTTTAACCTTAGACTTCTATTATTAAACTATAAAATGGTAAAAAAGTTCGTGATTCCTGAATCGACTTAGGGAAAAAAGGTACAGAATTGGGATATCTGCTGCAGGCAAAACCTTCAGGAAAACGGAATCCAATCTATTTCCCTGGAAGAAAGCAATTCTTTCTATTTTTGCAACCTTTCATTTCCCCAGGGATTCTTCTCCGGACCATAATTCTCTCGCCACTCATTCCTCCAACGATGAATATCGATCATATTGATCACCGGCAGACCTTTTCTTTCCTCACTGGGCGGAATGGGCTTTATTCTTACCGGCTGGTCCTGGTACCAGTAAGCCACACTTGCCAGGTCGAGGGTCAGGTAATTGTTATGACCGTGTTCGATAGTAAAGCTGAAAGATTGATCGAAATACAAGGGATCGTCAATGTGGAAGCGGTAAACATGGGTCCTTCCCATCCAACCCAGTTCATCGGGAACCCTTGCAAATCCATAATATGGGTGGGAATAAATTTCATTTGGGCACCAGCTTGTATTAAAATAATCCTCTGTCCCTGTCCCGTGCAGGCTCGGGGTTTCCGAACCGTCGATGAAGATCATGTCATCACCTTCCCCATACCAGACCGGGGTCGGACAATTAACATAATAGTTTACACCCACATAATGGCCCTTTCCTGTCGCAGACATGATCACATAATTCCTTTCCCCAAGCGGATTCCTGCCTGCCTCATCATCCAGGATGCTCCATTCATTTTCTCCCTCAGGTGCCGCCTCGGTGACCTGGTGATTATACCAGGCATGGAAGTAAGCAGTTTCCTTTTTGGGTTTCTCCATTTCAATATAATCCACGTAATAGTAAAATGCACCGATCTCAATATCTGCCTGGTTTTCTATCTCGATCCTGGCACCCGTCTTAAACGGCATTTTAAAATAAGAGACCATTGCATTCCCTTTGACAGGCCCAGCAGCGAGTGGCAATGAGGCATAGCTGTAAGTTTCATCCCAACCCTGGCCGAAGAAGGGGCCAATCGGGCTCTCAACGGAGGGAAATTCGTTCCCGTCCCAATACATTCTTATAACGATATCGGACCTGCTGAGGCGGGGAGCTTCAGGAGAAATGGTGATCCATATATGGTTGATCATTCCGGCACCCCTGATATCGCAGAGCGTGAGTTTTTCACCAGGGCCGATATGCTCATACCTGTCATTGTTCCCCCCTGATCTGTCAAAACTGCTGATACGTTTGCTTTTTACATCATGCTTTATGTTTGTGAGGTTCTCAAGGGCGGACTGGCAGTTACCACCAGAGCTTGCAATTAGTAAAACAGATACGACTATAAATGACCTGATTCGAAACATTATAGAACCTTGCACCAGTAATCTTGAATTTTTCATTGATCTATTTTTTAGTTTTTAATGTGACGTCAATTCTAAAACTTCCTTTAGCTGGAATTTGAAGCTGGGTCATACCAGTATTAACCAGTGGCTTTGATGTGAACAATACTGGTTTACCCTGCTCATCAATGACAATTAATTCACCTTCAGTTATATTTTCAAAAACCACATCAGTATCCACAGGAGAGTAAAATTCATAATGTACTGAATCATGATTTACCTTATAATCCAATAATTGAGCTGAAGAACTGTAAAGCCTGAATTGCTCATTTATTTCTGTCCTGCTTATCACAATTTTATTTCTTCCAAATCGCATTTTACTTTCAGGTATCTGCAGGCAATAGGGCATTTCCTGGCCATTTAATTTCCATGATCCTGGGACATCACCTTTCCCAACTGCAATTGCATCAAAATATGAAAGCCGGAACTGAAAATTTTCGATGGTATCGACATTCAAACTTGCTCTTACGGCTATGCCCATTGGAAGGCTCTGCAGGATCTGGGCCGAAATTGTAAAAAAGAAACTACTTGCTGAAAATGGCAGTCCTCGCCAGCTTTCGATAGCAGTATTGTATTCTGTGAGAGCTCCCTTCATTGGATATTTGTTTGTAAGCATCACAGCCTCTGACACTTCATCTGATAGCATTTCCTTGTATTCCTTACTTGACATACCAAATTCATACAACATCCTGGAAAGTGTATTCCAAGGACAATATCCGTAGCTCCTTATTTTTGGCCAGACAGCCGGCACCATTCGGGCACTTTTCAATTGCAAATCCAGGGTTGGGAAAAAAGGGCCTGTTGAAACTGCCCATGTATACTCCCAGTAATCTGCTCCTTTCGCAAAGGGTTGCCAGAAATCGCTACCATCATCATATAAAATATACTCTGAATACAGGTAGCCTTTTGGTGAGACGAATTTCGTTATTATTGTAGATTGAATAGCCCTGGCTATATCCTCATATCTCATGGCTCTGCCCGTGTCAGGTTCTTGACTTTGAGAAAGCATGATGACTGCCATTTTCAGAAGATTATAGGTATTTACCATATTATATAAACTGGCGGCTGAACTGATTACTTTTTCCCCATCATGTAAATGATGGTCGTTGTGCTCAAAATTGCCATTAACAACATCATAGCCAAAATATGGGTTACTTTTCAATGGGGTCTCTCCTCGTGTATCGCTTATAACCATTTTCAGCTTATCGTTCCACAACTTTTCCAATTGCTTATCAATAACCTCCAGTAATAGCTTAAATTCCGGCCCATTTATCAGATCAATGTTCCCTGTTGTCTGAAAATATGTAAACATGGAAAGTGTGGCGTAATAAAAGCCATCATCTTCATTTTTAGTCCAACGTGAACCAGCGATTTGCAGAAATTGAGCGATATCTTTTCCATCATCATTACTTATAATGGAGGGATTATTCAGGAGAAATTTAGTCCAGGTCTTTATTAATTCCGGATTTCCTGCCCTTGCCATTTGGGCACTGGTCATGGAGCCATCCCTGACCCAGATCAGGTAATAAATCCTGTTTAATGCACCAAAACAAGCTCCACCATAATCAATTCCCGAATAAATGATCCGTTTATTCAGGTCCAGTACTTCCTGGAAATCCCGGTCGTTAAATTTAATGTTCCCCTTGTCAACAGCAGGGCCAACTATCGCTTCATTCCTACGAATTAATTCTTCTCTGTCTGTTCCTTCAAACTTTTTTAATAATCTTTCAACCTGATATAGGTTCTCCTCCCCTCCAACAAGAATTACCTCGTTTTCAAAGATTTGTAAAATGTATTCACCGCTCCTGGTTACCCTGAATCTGTTTTCTTCCATAGAATTAAACTTTATAAAAGAAACTATTTCCTCACCACGGTCAACAAATGTCTCAGTAAGAAGTCCGTTTTTTACATCGAATACCTGATGTGGTTTTATTGCAATCAACAGGGGAGCCCGGGATGTAATTGCAAACGCATTTTCATCTGCAAGGTTAATAATTGAAATAAGACCTTTTGCATTCCAGGGAGATTCCACTGACAGGCAGGTAAAAAAGGGATCATAGTCCCAATCAGTTATGTAACTCTCCTTGATTTGGGGAAACCTGAATTGAGAAAATAACTCCGTATAATTATCACGATTGGAAAAATTTCTTGCCCGATATTCCTTTCTTCGATCAGCATTTGGTTTGTAAATAAACTGAATCTCCGTCATGTCCTCAAAAAACATAAGTGTTGCCCTGTTTCCGCACTTGTTTTGAAGAATGATGTTACGGGGCGCTTCCTCAACCATAGGAGAGGTATAGGCACTTTCCATTGATCCTCCGGTATTCAATGATTGGGAATTTATAGTAAAAAATGCTGTGATGAAGAGTTGTGCCAGAATTACTTTTTTGATCATCTTTAAAGTTTTAGGTAATCTACAGACCCTATTTGTATGAAAGAGTAAAAATACAATTCTTAGTATATTCAACTACCCATAATTGGTCAATACCATTTCAACCCAACTCCAAAATCAGCCCACAAAAAATCAATCATATACCATATATTTTGTCCTGGTGACCTTATAATCATCAAGACCTGTTTGCCATGATTTCCTGATCTGGTCTTCGGTCCATCCCATCTCTATTTGGTTTCGCAATTGATCTGTGCCTGCCAGTTTCTCAAAAAATGGTCTGAAAAATGCTTTCTTGTCAGGGAATATGGAATAAGCATCCAGGAGCCATCGCAACTCGAGCCTGATCCAACCTTCCGAAGGTACATAATCCCGCAGGTCTTCGCCGTAGCAGGTGATTCCCTTGAATTTCGGATTCATCTCCATGCCTTCTATACTTACAGGAACAAATGAATAATTTCCCTTAAGGTCCGGATGTCCGTAAATTTCAAAAGGATTCATTGTACCCCTCCCTTCACTTATTACTGTTCCCTCAAAGAAACATGTCGACGGATAGATCTTTATGGTATGATCATTGGGCAGGTTGGGTGAAGGTTTAACAGGCAAGGAATATTGTGCAGAATGACTGTAATTTTTACATTGTATAACAGTAAGATCGCATTTTATGCCACCTTTTAGCCATCCTTCGCCGTTGATCATTCCTGCAAATTCACCAATGGTAAGTCCGTATACCACGGGAACCGGGTGCATGCCAACAAAAGAAACAAATCCAGGTTCAAGGATTGGACCATCGATATATCCCGCATTAGGATTGGGGCGGTCGAGCACAAGCAGGGGTATGCTGCTTTCAGCACAGGCTTCCATAACATAATGAAGTGTTGAAATAAAGGTATAAAACCGCACTCCGACATCCTGTATATCAAATACAACAAGGTCAAGACCCGCAAGATGCTCCGGACCAGGTTTTTTCAACTTCCCATACAGGGAAACTATCTGAATACCGGTTTTCTGATCCACCTCATCAGAAACATGAACCCCATCGTCGATATTCCCCCTGAAACCATGCTCAGGAGCAAACACCCGAAGGATTT
>CAYSAH010000178.1:0-7735 GCA_964428945.1 uncultured Bacteroidaceae bacterium
GAAAGAGCAAGGGGAACTGTAAACCAGAATTCTGAACCCTTACCTGGTGAAGATAAGACCCCTATTTGTCCTCCCATCAGTTCCACAAGTTGCTTGCATATAGACAATCCAAGACCAGTCCCTCCGAATTTTCGTGTCTGGCCTTCATCCGCCTGCCTGAACCTGTCAAAAATGATTTTATGCTTTTCCCTGGCTATTCCAATGCCTGTATCCTTCACTGAGAAGCAAATATTATTTTCAGCGATATCACAATTCACAGTAATATCACCGTCGTAAGTAAATTTAATGGCATTGGTGATAAGGTTATTCAGGACCTGTGTAACCCTTACATTATCGATCAATACGGTGACCCCTTCAGCAATGTTATGTTCCAGTATAAGTGTTAAAGTCCTCTTTCCTGAGTTACGGACCATCTGCTGCCAATTGATCTCAGAGATCTTGAGAAAATCAGTCAGATCCGTATTTTCAAGGCTTACAATTACCTGGTTGGCTTCTATTTTTGATAAATATAGAATATCATTAATAAGGGTTAAAAGTTCATGTCCTTTATTGTGAAGAATTTTCAGGTAGGTTTGTTTTTCCTCATCAGTCAGATCATCCTGTTGAAGCAACTCAGAAAAGCCCATAATTGCGTTCATCGGAGTGCGTATCTCGTGGCTCATATTCGCCAGGAAAACAGATTTAAGCCTGTCTGATTCTTCTGCATGCTTCTTTTCTTTTATGATCCTGGATTCAAATTCTTTTCTTTCAGTAATATCCCTGTGCACTGCAAGTATTACATTTTTATCCCTTAATTTAAATCTTCGAAAACTTACTTCGGTTGAAATCTCCTTTCCTGACCTGGTTTTTATGGGAACAATAAATCTTGATACTGAGTCGGGCTGATTTATCCTTAACCTTATTGCTTTTTCTTCTTCATCCTCTTCTCCCCTGAGATCATCAACTTCAAGTTTCATAACCTCTGCAGTTGTGTATCCAGTCAACATTAAGAAGACCTGATTGACTTCAAGGCATCTTGATGGGAAACCAGCTTCATTTGCTTCCCATAAGATGATGGCGTCATTTGCATTGTTAAATATCTCCCTGAATTTCTCTTCACTTAACTCAAGGTCCTTTTCAGCATGTATTCTTCTCTTAACCTCTTCAGTCAGGTCTGTATTTATCCTTTCCAATTCTGAAGTCCGCTCATTCACCCTGTCTTCCAGTTCATTTTTTGCCTGCGTCAGTTTCTCAAGCAGGTATAGATTATTTATCCGGTTTTCTGTTTGGAAAACAAGTTGCTGAAGGAGGAGAATATATTGTTCCAACCTTCTGTCTTCCCTGGCTTTATTGTCAGCAAAAATGAACAATGCCGGCTCCTCCATCTGGAACATAAAAGGTATCGCCAGAACTTCATTAAAGGGGTTCGCCTGGTCTCTGATCTTTTTGCAAAACCTTAACTCCTGTATATCATCACCTTCAAGATATACCATACCTTCCTTAATTTCCGTAAGGAATATTTCTGAAAAATTGATTTTATGATTTTTTGTTTCATCTTCATCCTGCCAGAACGTGGAAAAAGGATAAAATGTATTTTCTTTTAGAAGACCACACGCACAAAATGAAATATCCTTCAGCATAGAAACCCTTTCAAGTATCCTGTTCAACATGTACTTGTAATCATCTGACTCGTAGGTAATCTCTGAAAGCATACTCATCAGGGTCATGTCCTCTGACCTCTCAGCAAGCATTTGATTTTCGTTTTCGAGGACTGCTATCCTTGATCTTAATTCTGCTACAATTTTCTCCATACTTTTATTAAATGGATTTCCAGAATTCCATCAATAAGCCGGCAATTTCAAAAGGTGCATCTTCCTGCATATAGTGGCCGGTTTTGGCTATAATCTCCAATCTGCTGCCGGGGATCTCGTCATGTAATCTGCTTGTAATATCTGCTGACAGAAATACATCAGCTTCAGCACGAAGGATCAGTACAGGTAGTTTTAGAACTTTCAGGCCATTGGCAATTTCCAAAAGATCGTTGTTATTCAGGCACTTTGCGAAGCGTAAGAAAGATTTCTTTGACTTCGGATTATCAAAATTAGACCAGAAGAGGTCCATGAGTTCCTGGGTTTGATTTTCTTTGTTAAATATTGCCTTTTTGACGATTGTCCTGTAATACCCCATATCGAAAGCAGCCATGGCTAACTGCCGGAAGACAGGTGTCCGCATCGAGGTTATAGGTTGTACAGGCCAGTAATTATAGCCTACTGGATTCAAAAGGGAAACTGAAAGTAGCTTTTCCGGATGCGTTACTGCCAGTATCTGGGAAATCCCGCCGCCAAGATCATGACCCACAAGATGTGCTTTCCCGAGTCCCATGATTGTTATAAAATCCAATATTATGTTAGCATGATTTTTAAGTGAAAGATCAAAATCCACCGACATATCTGAGCGTCCGCAGCCCAGAAGGTCGATCCTTATCAGGTCATACTTATCTTTAAAATGTTCAATTAGTTTCCTCCAGATGAAAGAGTATGTGGTTATACCGTGGATCATCAGAACCGGCTCACCTTTACCCGAACGTTGGTATGCAATCCTGTTTCCCTGGCAATCGCAGAAATTATAATTTTCAGGATCGAACAACATAATTTTTGTTGATTTATGATAGCGAGGATAAATTTATATAATAGTTTTCAGAAAATTAATAATTCACGATTTATAAAATCTGGAACGCAGAATTTAAACTTTTTAAATCTCAATATGTTATACCATAAAATTGCTGAATATGGAATTGGAAAAGAGAAGATGTTTGCCATGCGAGGGAGGAATACCTCCCCTGACAGAAGATGAGATACTTGAATACATGATCGTTGTTAAGGGCTGGATCGTGAGGGATAACAAAAAATTAACTAAGGAATTCCATTTTGTCAATTTCAAGCATACAATGAGTTTTGTTAATGAAGTTGCAAGAATATGCGAAATCGAAGGGCATCATCCCGTGATGCACATTTCGTATGGAAGTACTGAAATTGAGTTATGGACGCATGCCATAAATGGTCTGTCTGAGAACGATTTCATTATTGCTGCAAAGATCGACAGGATATGAAGCCTCTCACTCATTTGCATCCAGCACCTTTTTCTCAGTAATAATTTTACTTAGAAAGTATTTGGGAATCTCCTCAAAATAAATATTTTCACCGCTGATGTTCGGATGAATGATATCATGCAAAATTTCGTTTTCATCCCTCTTTCTATCCCTGAAAGGACCACCCGGTTTAACGCGATTCAGTTTTCGTGATTCAGTAAGCAATAAAACAGGAACATCATATTCATGCGCGGCAAAAACCATCTGCAACGACCCGGCTTTATTCACAATGGTATTTGCCCTTACCTGGTCTGCAGCAAGGATAAGATAATCCGTTGATTTCATTTTTTCAGCAGCAAGAACATCTGCGATCAATGTAACCCTGTAACCCATTTCAGCCAGGTCATTGGCCTGTATCCTCCCCTCTTCTGCAGGGGCTGAAAGTGTCTGTATAAAATGGATACTGGTATCCTGTGCCGACATCAGCCTGAACACCTCCCTGATCGTCCCGCTGTTGCTGTGAAGCATCACAGTTTTGTTTTTCATCTCAAAGGATCTGAGCAGGTTGTTCATCAACAATTGAGGTGTATGTTCACAAAATTCCTTGTATTCATGTATAAATTCCAGGTAATTGGCAGGGTAATGTCTGACCGAAATATTATGGCTCAGGATCAGCTCATCACAAAAATGGCTTACAACAGCAAACATATCCATCTTATCCCTGAAATATTCGATATAGGCTATGAAACTTGCCGGATCCAGTTCCGGGTTAAGCAGTTCATTTTCGAGGGCGATCATCAATCGCTTTAAAAGTGTTACAGAACCACTCGTATTATCCTCAATTATTTGCTGAAGCGAAAGAGGCAATTTCATATAAGATCTATGAATTTATTATTACTGGAAAATTGAATTTTGCCGGTTCATCCCGGCGTATAAGGTATTAAAATTATACTTTTATTGGAGATTATACCAAATCCTATGAAGAGAAGAAATTTCCTCCGGCATATCGGGCTGGGGACCAGCGGATTAATTTTATCAGGTCGTGCAAAGGCAAGCAAATTTGATACAGAGGATCCAGGGGATTCTTCGGTATCAAAGTATGAGGACCTGTTGAACAGGGACGGTAAAGTACTTATCCGCATCACCTATTCAAGTTCGGATCCACAGGTCATGCAAGACCACCTGGGTAGGATCAGTATTTCAAAAGGCAGGCTTGATTTCATAAAGACCTACTTTTTTAATGGCGGGGTTGATGAGCTGGATCCGATACACAGGGAATTGAAGGTAATCAGTTATCCCGGGAGCAAGGATGTACTACTGCTTGGAATAGCCGGAGGTTCCGGTGCCACAAAGATCAGTTTCCCGCTTGGAAAAAACTCAAGGAAGGTCACGATCGATGAGATCATCCAGTCAAAAGATCTCATACTGGAAGAAGGTAAAGCCCTGGTAAATATCAGCTATCTCCTTGACCAGGAGATAGGGGAAATAGATCCACAAAGCTATGGTATCAAAGATCCGGGCGATAAATTCTGCTTCACCGTTATGGCTGATCCACAGGGAGGAGACCCTTTTGCTCTGGAAACCGTTCAGACACGCATGCGCATACATAATGCCTTCATTGATGAATCAGTAAGGCTTGTCAATGAGCTTGAACCGAAACCTGCCTTTAATATCGTTATCGGAGATATCGTCGACGGGCAAGGATATGTGGCTGATTTCCGTGCAATGAACAATATGCTCTTCAAACTGAAGGTTCCTGCTTTATATGAACTTGGGAACCATGAAACACGGTATAATGCTGAATTTTCTCCAGGCTATAACATGTCTGCATTTGAAAATTATTTTGCTGCCCAGAAAGAATTTAACGGGATGAATAAGTTGCTGTATTCCTTCAATCTTGGCCTTTGGCATTTTATTGTCTGGCCCGACCCGCTGAGAAACAATTTCTGGGAAACGCATCCTCATTATTTTCACTGGCTTGAAGGAGACCTTGAAAAGCACAAAGATCGTCCGACCATTTTTTTTCAGCATGTGCCTTTACATCCCATCGGGATTCTCCCTTTGATCAACTATGCCGAATCAGTGGATGTCAAGAACCATCTCCTGAATATTCTTTCTTCTCACAGAAATGTAAGATATATCCTGAGCGGACATGTTCATATTCCAATGAAGGCATCGGTAAAGACTGCAGTGAAAATAAATGGAATGCAACTTATCAACCTTCCTGCTGCAGGTTACAGGCCAAGGGCATTTGGAGAGGAAGATTTTAACGGGGGACCCAGCCAGGGCATTGCTATTGTGGAGATTGAAGGGAAAGACGCAAGGATAAATTATAAAACAGTTACTAATGAAAAGTTCACTTACCCTGAGGCTGCCATGTTCGATGGGGAAAAATATCCTTTATGGCTGAACCACAAATGGCAACTTGCAAAAAAGTCAGAACTTCAAAACGGCAGTTTCAAGGAGGGTCTTATGCATTGGCACAAGCGTTATGTGTATCACGAAGATACTTCCCCTTCCAATATCTGCGAAAGCCGGACGGACGATTCGGGCCGCAGTTTCCTTTACCTTTACAATCGTTCCAGGGGAGCTGACCAGCCAGGTCAGGACAGGCTTCCCCAGAGTATCAACCGGGTCTGCCAGGTCCTTAAGCAAACTCCGGGGACATTTCCTTTAGTGGAACTTTTTTTCCGAATCGACCCTGATGCATATCTCCCTGAAAATCATGCTGGAGCCTTTATCTGGATGGAGGGGTTTGAAAAAGGACTCAAAAGGCTCAATGTTGTATATTCCAACGACTATATTCATTGGCATCTTGGAGGAGATCAGAGCCAGCTTAGAACAGTCCTTCCTGTTCATATTGATCTTAAAGCAGAACCCGGGAAATGGAAGAAACTGGTTCTCAACCCATTTCTGGATTTCCTTCGATATACAGAAGCACAAACAACCTTCCTGGAAAGGACAGATTCTTTTTCAATCAACCTGGGTGTCTGGACACTGAATGAAGGATTCAGAAAAGAAGCAGGTGCTTTCTTTACAGATATCTCGGTTGAATTCAGGGAATCGTCTGGGATCGAAACATTTCAAAGCAACATTGAGGGATCAGCGCTAGAAAAGAAAGAACAAAAATACCTGTGGTGGTATGGGGTAAAACATCCTGCAGGCGAGCATCAATCAATAGTTGAAGATCTCAATAAATATTTGAAATAGCCAGTCGGGGCTTCAGACCTTCCCCATCACATAAAACATTTCAGTGGCGATCTGCATACAACGCTGATCGTAAACTTCTTCCTCCTTCCCGGTTCCGTCAGACTTTTTCGGATCTTCATAAGGAAGGGATATTTTTTTTTCTGAACCAGGGACAAAAGGACAGGCTTCATCAGCATCTGAGCAGGTCATTATGGCTGCAAATTCCTTATCCGGGTTGGAAGAATGGGTAAAAACCTTTGAGAAACCAGCGATCTGGGGTTCATTAAGGGCAAATTTGATGCTGTAGGTTGGATTTTCTGACCTCCCGTCGCTTTTTACATTTAGCCCTGCCTTCTCCAAAGCCTTCACAGCATTTGTATTGAATGCAGTAGCTTCAGTACCCCCTGAATAGCAGCATACATTCTCAATCCTGTAATAATAAGCTGCTACCTGTGCCCACACCTGCGCCAGGTGGCTTCGCCTCGAATTATGCGTGCAGATGAACAGCAACTTCACTCCACTCCCATCCGTGCTTTTTTTTGAAATATAGGAAGCCAGGTCCCGAAGTAAAATCTTCCTTTCCACAGGAATCGAATTGGTGTATCCAATTATTAACGCAATATATTGCACAAGCTTATGGCTTACCATCTCATTATCAATATTTTTCATAATTATTATTTTTATTCCTCACCAGATTCAATTGCTACAATTTTCAGATACAAGGTAAATCATTTGATTTTATTTCCACAAACTATGTATATTTATATATCATGAAAATTGATTTTTATTGAATATCTATTTGATGATCATACAATCCACTAAGCAAAATGAAACAGCAACATCGAATTTTTCTTTACCTGATTGCTATGGCACTTGCAATGGCCTCTTGTAAAAATCTGCCAAAAAGTGGTGTGATTACAAGGGAGCTTAATTCCGATTGGGAAATGTCAGAAGCAGGTACAAACGAATGGATACAGGCAAGTGTACCCGGAAGTGTACACACTGACCTCCTTAGAAACGAAAAAATTGAAGACCCGTTCTACAGGTTAAATGAACATGAGCTTCAATGGATCGATAAGACTAATTGGGTTTACAGGACTTCATTTAAGGCAGACAGGGAGTTGCTGCTGAATGACAGGGTTGAACTTAGGTTTCCCGGCCTGGATACCTATGCTGAAATATATTTGAATGACTCATTGATCATGATCGCTGACAATATGTTCAGGGAATGGAACATCGAGTGCAGGGACCAATTGAACAAAGGTAAGAACCACCTTGAAATTATTTTCCGCTCACCACTGAACAAGGGATTGGAAAAGTACGACGCACTCCCATACAGGATACCTGTTTCGGATAATGACCTGGCTGCGATCGGGAAGGTTCCTGGTAACAAACAGGTAAGTATTTTCACACGCAAGGCTGGCTATCATTTTGGCTGGGACTGGGGCCCGAGGCTTGTCACCAGCGGGATCTGGAAGC
>CAYSAH010000179.1:0-7697 GCA_964428945.1 uncultured Bacteroidaceae bacterium
CAAGCTTCCTGCTTGCTTCCTGCTGAAGTGTTGAGGTGGTACATGGTGGAGCAGGAGATTTTTTAGCAGGTCTTTTTTCAATCGATTTGACTTTAAAGGCAGCTGTTTTGCACTTTTCCAGAAAATCCTTTGTTTCCTCAATTGTATCAAAACGTCTGGATAGTTCTGCCTTCAGTTCCTGTCCGCCGGAGGGAGAAAGGAACTTTGCAGAAACCCTGTAATACTGGATTGCCTTGAATCCGGTAATTTCACGCTCTCTCTCAACAATAAGCTTAACTGCAACGCTTTGCACACGTCCGGCTGAAAGTGAGGGTTTTACCTTTTTCCAGAGTAAGGGAGAAAGTTCAAAACCAACCAGTCGGTCAAGTACGCGCCGGGCTTGTTGAGCATTTACAAGGTTTTCATCAATATTTCGGGGATTTTGTATGGCATTCTGAATAGCATCCTTTGTGATCTCGTGAAATACTATTCTTTTGGTTTTTTCGCTTTCCAGGTTGAGCACCTCCTTCAGGTGCCAGGCAATCGCCTCCCCTTCGCGGTCCTCGTCAGATGCGATCCAGACCGTTCTGGCCTCCTGCGCAAGGGATTTTAATTCCTTAACTACTTTTTTCTTGTCGGCTGAAACAATGTAGTCTGGTTTGAAATTATTTTCAATATCAATTCCCAGGTTCTTTTTAGCCAGATCCCTGACATGCCCGAAGCTCGATTTAACGATAAAATCTTTCCCCAGGAATCTTTCAATGGTCTTTGCCTTAGCCGGTGACTCAACAATTACTAAATTCTCGATCATATTTTCGATACCTCAACGTTACTTAATGAAAGCACAAAATTATACCAATTGAATTAGTACTCTCAAATTTTTACAGTAAATAATTATTATTTTTGTCTCAAACATCTTCTAAAATGCTTAAAAAAGCTGATAAAAGCACCCTGTATCTCTTTATTCTGTGGACTTTGTACGCGTTCCTCTTCCTCTTTGTAATATTAATAATTGCGCGCATTGCCGGTGGGAAAATGGGATTCATGCCTACTTTCGAGGAATTAGAGAACCCACAGACCAATCTCGCCTCAGAAATATATACAGATAACGGAGAACTTCTCGATAAGTTCTTTATTGAGAACAGAACACTTATCGATTTTGAGGATCTTTCGCCTTATCTGGTTGATGCTCTTATAGCTACAGAGGATGTCAGGTACAAACGTCATTCCGGTATCGATGTACGAAGCCTGTTCAGGGTGTTTGTTAAATCCCTCCTCCTTGGACAGGATGCAGGCGGCGGAAGTACAATATCCCAGCAGCTGGCTAAAAACCTGTTCCCAAGAGATACAACGTTAAACAAAACAAAGATTGGGAGAGCAGGCCATATGGCTGTAGTTAAGCTTAAGGAGTGGAATACTGCTGTCAGGCTGGAAAGAAGTTATACAAAATCAGAGATCCTGACTATGTACCTGAATACGGTTCCTTTTGGAGGTGAAGCTGTTATCGGGATCAAATCTGCTTCCAAGACTTTTTACGACACAAGTCCTGATTCACTTAAACTGGAGCAGGCAGCTTCCCTGGTAGGAATGCTGAAGGCTCCCAGTTATTATAATCCCTACCGTAATCCTGAAAATTCATTAAGAAGAAGGAATATAGTTATTGACCAGATGGTTAAGTACAATTACCTCGATTCTGCAATTGCCGACTCCGTGAAGCAAATACCCGTGGAAGCCTATTATAATATTTCCGGTCATATGCAGGGACAGGCAAACCACTTCCGGACCTTTTTGCGGGTTAGCATGAATGCTGAAAAACCAGAGAGGGAGCAATATCCTTCATGGGCCTATGAAAGTTACAGCCGCGATTCCATGAGGTGGGCCAACGATCCGCTTTACGGTTGGATCACCAAGAATCCCAGGCCGGATGGAACCAGTTACAATATTTACCGGGATGGATTAAAGATCTATACTACCATAAATATGAAGATGCAGGAATATGCAGAGGCCTCTATGGTGGAATACCTGAGTGAATATCTGCAACCTGCATTTTTTGCTGAAAAAAAGGGAAGACCGAATGCTCCCTTTGAAGACATAAGCAGAGAGGAGATACAGCAAACGATGACCCGTGCAATTCGCCAGTCGGAGCGATATAAAAAGTTAAGGGCTAAGGGGATGCCGGAAGATTCCATAATGATGATTTTCAGGGAAAAGAGGGAAATGTCTGTCTTTTCCTTGAAAGGACTTACCGATACCGTTTTGAGTCCTTACGATTCGATAAGATATATGAAATACATATTAAGGTCAGGGTTTATGGCAATGGAGCCATGGTCAGGGCATGTGAAGGCATATGTCGGGGATCACAATTACCGGTATTTTCAGTACGACCATGTTACGCAGGGGCGAAGGCAGGTAGGTTCGACCGTTAAACCATTTCTTTATCTTCTTGCCATGCAGGAAGGAGTTTCCCCTTGCAAGCAGATCCCCCTGGTGCCAATTTCCTTCCAGTTACCTGACAGTGTCTATACCCCAAAGGTTGACGGTACCAATCGCTTTGCCGGTCAGTATGTCTCTCTCAAATGGGGCCTGGCCAATTCCCATAACTGGGTTTCAGCTTGGTTGTTCAAGAATTATAATCCCGAAAGCATAATCCTTTTGATGCGAAAAATGGGGATCACGTCACATATAGATCCTGTGCCATCGATGATATACGGACCATCAGATATTTCGCTTGAGGAAATGGTAGGAGCATATAATACCTTTAGTAACCAGGGAATCTACGTTTCTCCCGTATATGTTACAAGGATCGAAGATAAATATGGAAACATTATTTCCACTTTCCAGGCGCGTGAAATTGAAGCAATAAGCGAGGAGACAGCATACCTGATGATCACATTGCTTAAAGGAGTGGTCGACCGGGGGACAGCAGGGAGGTTACGATATTATTATCAATTCACGGGTGAAATGGCCGGGAAAACAGGAACCACTCAGAACCAGAGTGATGGTTGGTACATGGGAATAACACCACAACTTTCAGCAGGAGTATGGGTGGGAGCTGAAGACAGGTCAGTTCACTTCGACAGGCTGGGAATGGGTGCCGGGGGAGCTATGGCTTTGCCAATCTGGGCGAAATTCTTTGAAAAAGTATATGCTGATACAACCCTTGGTATAACACAGGAGGAACTTTTCCAGAAGCCTTCAGGATTCCATGTTGATCTTGACTGTCCTGATGTGTCGGAAAAACCATCTTCAGCCGATTTCAGTGATTTTTAAAGGATCCCGGTTCCTTCTGCAAATCTTCCCTTCTCAGACAGGAATGGAAGCGATTAGTTTACGTGTATATTCCTGAGAAGGATTCAGGTAAATTTGTTCTGAAGTCCCGGTTTCAATCATTCTTCCCTCCGACATTACCATTACCCTGTCGGACATATATTTTACCACTGTCAGGTCATGGGAGATAAATACATATGTCAGGTTGAAATTATCTTTCAGGTCGTTGAGCAGATTAAGGATCTGGGCCTGTACACTAACATCAAGTGCAGATACGCTCTCGTCGAGGACAATGAATTCAGGTTCGCAGGCGAGGGCCCTGGCAATCCCGATCCTTTGTCTCTGACCGCCGGAAAATTGGTGAGGGTAAAGGTTGATTGATTCAGGAGGGAGACCTACCTGTTCAAGCAGACTGTATGTTTTTTCTTCCAGGGCAGTTCTTCCTTTAACTAGTTTGTGAACTATCATAGGCTCTGTAAGAATGTATCCGATGGTCTTACCCGGATTCAAAGAGGAATATGGATCCTGGAATACGATCTGGATTTTACGGCGAAGAGCACGCAGATCAGCTGCCTTTAGCCGGTTAAGCTGAATGCCGCGGTATTCAATTGATCCGCTTTCAGCATTGATAAGCTGAAGGATCGTTCTTCCAAGGCTTGTCTTACCGCAGCCTGATTCCCCTACCAGGCCCAGAGTTTCACCCCTGTATACATCAAAAGAAACAGAATTTACAGCCTTTACATACCTTTTTTTGCTTTTGAAGCTGACATTCAAGTCTTTAACCGACATGATCCGCTCCTTTTCAGTGGTTTTTTCATTTTTAACTTCCGGGATGTTTTTCACTCCTTTTCCATCCAGAAAATCTGAAATAGTCAGCAAGCGTCTGGGTTGGTCATTCAAGCCCGGTTTGCAGGCCAATAGTCCTTTTGCATAAGGAGTTACAGGCTTATTTAAAACGAGTTCCTTATTCCCCGATTCCACTATCTCTCCCTGGTACATTACCGCTATCTCATCAGCTATCTGCTTGAGGACCATCAGGTCGTGCGTAATGAAAAGGATGCTAAGCTTGTACTTTTCCTTTAGATCCAGCAGAAGTTCCAGGATACTTTTCTGGACAGTTACATCAAGGGCTGTTGTTGGTTCATCAGCAATAAGAAGGTCGGGAGCAGTGGCAAGAGCCATTGCAATCATTACCCGCTGTCTTTGGCCTCCGGACAGTTCATGTGGCCAAGCATTGAAGATACCATCAACATCAGGAAGCCTGACTTCATTAAAAAGTTCAAGAATTTTAGCCTTTGATCCGGCCAGGGAATACTTATTTTTTTTTTGGAGTGATTCCATGGCCTGCCTGCCACATCTCATACTTGGATTCAGTGCGGTCATTGGTTCCTGGAATATCATTGAAATCCTGTTCCCTCTTATTGTGTTCAGCACCTTTATTGATGAGTGAACCAGTTCAGTCTTTCCTGCTCCGTCATAAAAGGTAATATTTCCAGAAGTGACCTGAACTCCTTTAGGCAATAGTCCAAGGATGGATAATGCAGTGAGAGTCTTTCCTGATCCCGATTCTCCAACAAGTCCGGTAATGGTTTTAGGAGCAATTTTAAGGGAGACGTTCTTTACAAGTGACCTGCTTTCAGAATTTATTCTCAGCCCACTTATCTCAAGCAAAGGTTCAGCCATGTCCCCTCCGTTTAATGAAAACCACTACTTTATTACCGCAAAGTTCAACATGCCACCTTGGGTGTATAATTTTCTTTGCTTTCCTGAAATAGAGCATCGTTCTGATACTGGCTTCCCCATTATCCCTTTCCTCCTTAAATTCACCGCTGAATTCGTAACTCAATGAGTAGGAATGATTTTCATGATATATCCTGATAATTTCTGTAACAGTTGCTATCACCCGGTATACTTCTCCCCGGTTGGTTTCGCTGTATTCGTCTTCGAATTCTTCGTTCAGAACGCTGAAATTTATAATATTTCCGAGGTAATTATCCCTTTTTTTCGCGAAGAGGACTTCATACCTTAATCCACTGTCTGTTGTAAAATAGTAAGCTGAACCGGATTTAATTTCCGGGCATTCAATAGGATAATGTTGAATACTTGGTTCGTAGTCCTCCCTGAGCAGGGGAATATAATCTGTATTCTTCTGGTCCATTGCTATCCGAAAAGATGTTTTGGCAATTCCTGAACTTTTCCGAGTTTGATAATTTCAATTTCAAACCGGTCATTGATAATTGCCTTGTCAACGAATGCCGATACAAAAATTTTACTGAAACCAAGCTTCTGGGCCTCTGAAATCCTTTGTTCCATTCGGTTGGCCGGTCTGATCTCACCCGAAAGACCCACTTCACCTGCGAAACATGTATGTTTGTCGAGGGCGATATCAACAGTTGAGCTCAGGACAGCACACACGATAGCAAGGTCTGTGGCCGGATCATCAACCCTTAGTCCACCTGCAATATTTATAAATACATCCTTACCGGAAAGATTAAAATTAGCTCTTTTTTCAAGCACAGCAAGGAGCATGTTGAGTCGCCTTATGTCAAATCCATTTGATGTGCGCTGTGGGGTTCCATATGCAGCCGAGCTGACCAGGGCCTGGGTTTCGATCATCAATGGCCTGACACCTTCTATATTTGCAGCCACAGCTGACCCACTAAGATCATTGGTATGCTGATTCAATAATACTTCAGAAGGATTTGCTATTTCAGCAAGTCCTGTGTTTCGCATTTCGAAGACACCTAGTTCGGAGGTTGAACCAAACCTGTTCTTACTGGCCCTCAGGATTCTGTATATATGGTGGGAATCTCCCTCGAATTGAAGAACTGTATCAACAATGTGTTCAAGTATTTTTGGGCCGGCAAGGCTGCCTTCCTTGGTGATGTGTCCGATTAGTACAATCGGGACCCCTGTTTGTTTTGCCACCCTCAGTAATTGGGCAGCACACTCCCTCACCTGTGAAACACTTCCGGGGGTGGATTCAATATCCTCTGAAAAAAGGGTCTGGATAGAATCAATGATGACCAGGGCAGGAGAGACCTGGCTGATATGCGAAATGATTGCCTGGAGGGATGTCTCGGAAAGAACCAGGGTGTTTTCGTTAAGATTGCCCAGCCTTTCTGCACGCATCCTTATCTGCTGTGGACTTTCCTCTCCGGAAACATACAATACTGTAGCTTTGAAATTCAGTGCAATCTGAAGCGCAAGTGTGGATTTTCCAATCCCCGGTTCTCCACCGATCAGGACCATAGAGCCCGGTACAAGCCCCCCTCCCAAAACCCTGTTAAATTCATTGTTCCCGGTGTCGTAACGCTGTATCCTGTCTGATTGAACTTCAGTTATTTTTTCTGGAACGGACTTTCGGCCGGGTTCAGCTTCAAATCTTTTAGTCGGGGATTTGTGTATAAGTTGTTCCACATAGGTATTCCACTCTCCGCAACTGTTACATTTGCCTATCCATTTGGAAGATTCAGTTCCGCAACTTTGGCATACAAATACAGACTTAGTTTTAGCCATGATCCAAAAGTACCAAAAAAGCAAAGGTAATAATAAGGAAGTTATCCTTGAATCACTTTTTTGAATTATCAATCAGCCGGGTAGTGGAAAATCCTTTGAGCAGAGGAACTGTGAAGACTTTTCCTCCATAGGACCTGACAAAGTCTGCCCCGACAATATCCGCAATATTATAATCTCCTCCCTTAACCAGGATGTCAGGTTTGATTGCTTGAATAAGATTTTCCGGAGTATCTTCATGGAAGAGTACTATAAAATCGACAAATACCAGTGAGGCCAGGATTGCAATTCTTGTATCCTGGTCGTTTACAGGCCGGGAGGGTCCTTTGAGTCGTCTGACAGAATTATCGGAATTGAGTCCGACGACCAGCAGGTCCCCAAGATCTTTAGCCTTCGAAAGTAAATGCAAGTGGCCCTGGTGGAGCAGGTCAAAACAACCGTTCGTAAACACTAATTGCTTGCTTTCCCTGAGGTGGGCCGGAAAGATAAGGCCGGAAAGATTCCTAGCGAGGATCTTTGCTTCAATATGTTCAGGTAATTTTAGCATGTTCAACTTCATTCCGGGGTTTCTTTTCTCCAATTTTAGTAAAAAGAAAGAGCATGGCAATACTTCCCAGTAAAAACACCAGCAAGGTCTGGGAAGTGTGCTGGAGAGAAGCAAAAGCCTGACCTTCTGTATCTCCAAGGCCGTAAACGCTTACAAGACCCTTGGATACGATCCAGTGGAAGGCTCCAATTCCGGCTTGCACAGGGGCAGCCATTCCAAGGCTTCCAATCACCAGAAGAAAAACGCCATCTGCAAATTTAAAATCTCCGGTAATTTCGGGAAGTGCAAATACAACCACCCAGGTCATAAGGGCATAATTGGTCCAGATGAATAGCGTGTGGAAGATAAATTCCCACCTTCTTTTCATGGTAGTTACCGTTTTAAAGCC
>CAYSAH010000180.1:0-7639 GCA_964428945.1 uncultured Bacteroidaceae bacterium
CATTTCTCTCAGGCTGATAAGGACTTTATTTAAGAAGTCGGCGCGCGATGATCCGGCCTGGGATTCTTCATAATTTGATCCACTTGAGCTGGAACTCCTTATAAGCTGAAATTTATAAACCTGGTAACCTTGTTTGTCAGGAACATTTTTAAGGAGCTCAAATACTTCCACTGCAAATTTAAATAATCGATCTTTAAGGTCATTTTCCATAATACCTTTTTTTAATTTGTGGTCTTTATACCTTAATGTGTTGAAGTAGCAAATTATCGTAAATGTTAATGTTTTTTTTCCTTTTTCCTTTTTACTTTTTCCTTTACATTTACACATGTTCGAAGCCCTGAATCATATCGACACCAAACTCTTCCTCTTTATCAATGGTCTCCACTCAGAGCCCTTCGACACGATCATGACCTGGATCAGCGGCAAGACAACCTGGTGGCCCTTTTATTTGCTCCTTCTCAGCTACCTTGTATGGACCAGGAGAATGCAGACCATCCCGGTCATTTTGCTTGTTGCCCTTTGCATTACCCTTAGCGACCAGGTTTCAGTTCATCTTTTCAAAGATGTCTTTGAGCGACTGAGGCCCTGCAAGGAACCGGAATTGCAGGGACTCGTGCACCTGGTGAACGGAAAGTGCGGCGGAATGTATGGCTTTGTCTCCTCGCATGCTGCGAATGTTTTTGGTATTGCCATGTTCCTTGTTTTGATCGTCAGGAAATGGTGGTTCACCACAATCTTATTATCCTGGGCAACGCTTGTGGGATACAGCAGGATCTACCTTGGCCTTCACTACCCGGGCGATGTGCTGGGAGGTGCCCTGCTCGGTGTGCTGCTGGGCTGCCTGGTTTATTTGTTGTTCGTTTTCCTGGTTAAAAGGCTGCCCCTGTCCTGGAAAATGAATATGAACTTTAAAGTTGCTGATCAATGAGATGCATAAAAAGTCATAGCACGGATCCGTACTTCAACCTCGCGGCAGAAGAATACCTGGTGAAACAGGTAGGCTATGAGTATTACTTCCAGTATGTAAATATGCCTTCAGTTGTGATAGGGAAACATCAAAATGCGGTGGCTGAGATCAATATTGATTTCCTTAATGCGAAGGGGATCATGCTTGCCCGGCGTATTTCAGGAGGCGGCGCGGTTTACCACGACGAAGGGAACCTTAACTTCTCCTTCATTACGAATGAGTCCCCGGGAGACTTTATAAAATTCAGCAAATACACAGCTCCCATTATTGCTGGACTGAATGAACTGGGGGTAGGGGCAAGCCTGGGAAAAAGAAATGAGATCCTTGCCGGTGATAGAAAAATATCGGGAACTGCAAGTCATGTTTTCAAGAACAGGGTCCTTCACCACGGTACCTTATTGTATAATACGAATCTCGAAAAACTGGGCCGTTGTCTCTATGTCAACCAAGAGGCTTATCAGGATAAAGCCGTAAGATCGGTAAGATCAGAAGTTGCTAATATTAAGGATTTTCTGTCTGAGGAGCTGTCTTTTGAGGACTTCTCTGATTTTATCTATGCCTATATTCTGAATTCAGGACCTGAAAATGTGCCTGGTCATTTCAATGAAGGAGACATTTCAGGAATTGAACAACTCTGGAAGGAGAAATTTTCCCGATGGAAATGGAACTATGCTTATTCCCCAAAATATGTTGTGGACAGGACAATGGATTTTGAAGGAAAACCCGTTCATTTCAGGACCACTGTGGTGAAGGGACTGATCTCCAAAATTGAGATCGAAGGGAATCCCGGGATTGATGTCCCTTTGCTGGACCACCTCATTATCGGTGCAGATCACAATAAATACATGTTACAGGAAATTCTGAAATCCTATGGAATCGACTATGTTCTGGTGCGCAAGATTCTTGATGGATTATTCTGACCTGCGCTGTATGGCATTTACCAGTCTTTCTGTTACCCCTTCAAGTCCGTCAATGATCATGTGTGCCTGTTCATAGTAGGGCTCCCTGTCCTTCAGCATTTCTTCGATCGTGATGAGCATCTCTTCATCACTTTTGCCCGAAAGCAAGGGCCGTTCGGTGCGTGCTTTCTTTAGCCTGCTCATCAATGCCCTTGGAGAAAGCTTAAAGTAAACAGTAAGCCCTGATTCCTTTAACAGTTTCATATTGGAGGCCTTACAAGGTGCTCCCCCACCTGTAGCAATAACAACTTTCTCCTTTTTTGCCAGCTGACTTATAGCAAGGGTCTCCTGTTCCCTGAAGAAGGCCTCACCATGCTGACTAAAAATTTCGGGGATGCTCATGGAAAGCTGTTCACTTATCCAGTCATCCATATCCACGAAATCGTATGCCATCATCCTGGCAATTGCTTTTCCCTGGGTTGTTTTTCCCGATCCCATGAAGCCTATGAGGTAGATCCGGGAGTACATAAGCTAAAGTTCCAGTTTCATTTGTCCGTTTGACTCTGTATTGCCATTTCCGGGTTTCTTTTTGGGAGGAACAGGCTTATCTTTTTTCACTTCCGGTTTTTTCGGTACTTCTTTCTTCTCTGTCTTTGGAATGACGATCTCCATTGGGATATCTTCAGGCTTTTGCTCTGTCTCTGCATCATCCTCCGTCCTCTGTCCTCCGTCTTCTGCCTTCCGACTTCCGCCTTCTGCCTTCTGACTGCCTACAACCTTTTTACTTTTTTCTTTTTCCTTTTTCCTTGTTACTTCTCCTTCTTCAGTAAAACTGTTTTCTGTTCCTTCCGGATCGACCTCGCCAGGCTCAGGTGAAGCATCGCCAGCCGCAGCTTCAGAATTATTATCCACATCATCCGGCAAGGAGTCGGGGATCAGGGGTTCGAGTTGTTCGATCACCTTTACCTCGTAATTTGAGAGCCGTTTGCCTTTGGCTTTAAAGCTCTTCACACCTATAAATTCAGCCACTTCGACGATCTCTGCTGCGCGGTCCTTGTTCTTTCCGCCGAACTTTAGTTCCAGTCGGGGGTATTCAACCTCCATGATCTGGATCAGCCTTGATGCAGGATTATCGCCGATAAAGCTGCTCAGCTTTTCAGAGGGTTCAAGTTGAAAGCGCTTGATATAGTAATATTCCTGGTCTGCATCGTAGTAGGCAGCCGACCAGATCTTATTTGGCCTGTATTTTTCGATGATCATAAGGTCATCCTCAAAGTGATTTTCGAGGTCAAAATTGCTTACCCTGAAGTTGCCTGACTTTGTGATCAACAGGATCATATCCTCACCTGAAAATTCACCCAGGAATTCTCCACGGGCATCGGCATTCAGCCTTTTTACATCTTCATCGAACCAGATCTTCCTTCCACCAAGCGTTGAAACACCCCGCTCCTTCATGGTGATTCTGTGTACCGCGTTTTTTGAAAGTATATTCCCGGCAGCATTTCTTCCCTTGATTGAAAGTTCGCTGAAATCCACGTCGAAAACAGGTTTCTTCAGCCGCGGTCTGGGTTTCAGGCTTACCTTAATGGTTTCTGCCTCGCCGTTCGGATTTGCTGACATGTAAAGGATCCGTGTATGTTCGTGTTCCTTCCCGATATTATAGATCTTATCCCTGGTTATTCCTGTTATCGGGCAACGTTTCATCATCGTGAAACCGGTATTGCCGTCGTAATACACCACATTGTAGATCGTGCGTTTGTCATTCTTCTTGAATACTGCAATATGGACAATGTTTTTCCCAACAAAATCTTTCTCAGCCACCTTCTTTATTACGTAGGTACCATCTTTGAGGAATACAATAATATCGTCAATGTCGGAACAGTCACAAACATATTCATCCTTCCTCAGGCCTGTTCCCATGAATCCGTCGATCCGGTTCACATATAGTTTTTCGTTGGCAACGACCACTTTTGCGGCAACAATATTTTCAAAACTGCGGATCTCGGTCTTGCGTTCCCGTCCTTTGCCGTGTTTTTTCCTGATGTTCCTGTAATATTCGATGGTCTATTCAACCAGGTTGTTAAGATTTGCATGAACTTCGTCGATCTCGGCTTCAATTCCTTTGATCAGTTCATCCGCCTTTTTAACATCGAACCTGGAAATACGCTTGATCTTTATTTCGGTAAGTTTGATGATGTCGTCGCGGCTCACCTCCCTGCGAAGCAAATTCTTGAATGGGTCCAGTCCCTTATCGATTGCCTCGATAACGGCTTCCCAGGTCTCGCATTCTTCAATGTCGCGGTAGATCCTTTCCTCTATGAATATTTTTTCGAGGGAAGACATGTGCCAGCCTTCCTCGAGTTCTCCAAGGCGGATCTCGAGTTCCTGTTTGAGAAGCGCTTTTGTATGTTCAGTATTGTGCCTGAGAACATCGCTTACACCGATGAACCTCGGCTTATCATCTTCGATAACGCAGCAGTTGGGAGAGATCGACACTTCACAATCCGTGAATGCATAAAGGGCGTCGATGGTTTTATCGGAAGAAATATTCGGAGCCAGGTGCACTACGATCTCAACGAATTCAGCAGTGTTATCATCTATTTTCCTGATCTTGATCTTTCCCTTTTCGTTTGCTTTAAGGATCGTTTCGATCAGCACGCCGGTTGTTTTTCCAAAGGGCAGATCCCTGATCACCAGGGTTTTCTTATCCAGTTTTTCAATTTTTGCCCTGACGCGGACCGAGCCTCCCCGCATACCGTCGTTATAACGGCTGAAATCGGCATTGCCGCCGGTTGGAAAATCCGGATAGATTTCGAAGGGTTTTCCCTGGAGATATTTTATGGAGGCATCAATCAGTTCATGAAAATTATGAGGAAGGATCTTTGAAGAGAGTCCAACTGCAATTCCTTCGGCTCCCTGCGCCAGGAGCAGCGGGAATTTAACCGGCAGTGAGTGGGGTTCCTTGTTCCTCCCATCGTAGGAAAGTTTCCATGCTGTCGTTTTTGGATTGAAAACAACATCATTTGCAAAGGATGAAAGTCGTGCTTCTATATACCTGGGTGCAGCGGCACTGTCGCCGGTGTAGATATTTCCCCAGTTGCCCTGCATGTCGATAACCAGTTCTTTCTGACCCAGCTGTACCAGGGCATCGCCGATTGAGGCATCACCGTGCGGGTGGAATTGCATGGAATGGCCGATGATGTTCGCTACCTTGTTATAGCGCCCGTCGTCGAGCCTTTTCATTGAATGGAGGATGCGCCTTTGCACAGGTTTCAGTCCGTCGCTGATGTTCGGGACCGCCCTTTCAAGGATCACATATGAGGCGTAATCAATAAAGTAATCTTCATACATACCAGTAAGCCGGGAGATCCTGGTCCCATCCCCTCCATGGCTGTCCCCTCCATGGCTGTCTCCGCTGTGACCGTCATCCTTTCCCCCGTCAAAACTGTTGTAATCCTGCGGTATACTGTTCCTGCTGTCTAAATCTTCACTCATAGATCAAAAAATCTGCCCTGACTATAAACTTTCAACCATGTCCTCTTCAACCCTAAGTCTTTCTATAATAAAATCCTGACGTTCAGGAGTGTTCTTACCCATGTAGAATTCAAGGATCTCATTTATGTCATCTTCCTTACCCAGTTTTACCGGTTCCAGCCTGATACTGGGCCCTATAAAATGCTTGAATTCATCGGGGGAAATCTCACCAAGGCCCTTGAACCTTGTGATCTCGGGATTTGAGCCGAGTTTTTCCATAGCTTCAGCCCGCTCCTCCTCGGAGTAGCAGTAGATGGTTTCCTTCTTGTTCCTGACCCTGAACAGGGGGGTCTGAAGGATATAGAGATGCTTATTTCTCACCAGGTTAGGAAAGAACTGGAGGAAGAAGGTAAGTAAAAGGAGGCGGATATGCATTCCGTCAACATCGGCATCTGTTGCGATCACAACATTTTTATACCGGAGTCCTTCAAGGTCCTCCTCGATATTCAGAGCGGCCTGGAGCAGGTTAAATTCTTCGTTCTCATAGACCACCTTTTTTGTAAGGCCATAAGCGTTTAAGGGCTTTCCCCTTAAACTGAAAACTGCCTGCGTGGCAACATCCCTTGATTTTGTAATGGAGCCGGATGCGGAATCGCCCTCAGTTATGAAAATGGTTGCCTCATTTTTTCTTTCATCGCTGGTATCATAATGGACCTTGCAGTCCCTCAGCTTCTTGTTGTGGAGATTCGCCTTTTTGGCACGCTCCCTGGCAAGTTTCTTGATCCCTGAAATGGCTTTGCGTTCCTTTTCGTTGTCCTGGATCTTCCTTAAGAGGGCATTTGCAGTCTCAGGATTTTTGTGCAGGTAATCATCGAGTTTCGAGGTGAGGAAGTTCACGATGAAATTCCTTACACTGGGTCCGTTCGGTCCAATGTCTTTTGAACCAAGTTTTGTTTTGGTTTGTGACTCAAATACCGGTTCCTCAACCTTGATGCTTACAGCAGCGATAATGGATGTGCGTATGTCGGAAGGGTCGAAATCCTTTTTGTAGAAATCACGCACAGTTTTTACAAGTGCTTCCCTGAAGGCTATGAGGTGTGTACCTCCCTGGGTTGTATGCTGGCCATTTACAAAACTGTAATATTCTTCACCATACTGGTTTCCATGGGTGATCGCAACTTCAATATCCCCGTTGATCATGTGAATGATGGGATACAGGCCCTCTCCACTCATGTTCTCTTCCAACAGGTCCTTTAAGCCGTTCTTCGATATAAATTTCTGGTCATTGTAAACAATCGTGAGGCCGGTATTCAGGTAGGTATAATTTCGAAGCATGCCCTCCACGTACTCATCGTTGAACCTGAACCTGCCGAACATGCTCTCGTCAGGGATGAAAGTGATGGCTGTCCCGTTCTTCTCTTCTGTATTTTTCTCCCGGTTGTTATTAATAAGGTTGCCCTGCTCGAAGTCGACCATTTTGGTCTTACCCTCCCTGTGCGACTGAATGATGAAACTCGATGAAAGCGCATTCACAGCTTTGATACCTACTCCATTCAGACCAACAGATTTCTTGAATACCTTTGAATCGTATTTTGCACCGGTGTTCATTTTCGAGGCAACATCCAACACCTTGCCCAATGGTATTCCCCTGCCGTAATCCCTTACACTTACTACTTTATCGTTGATCGTTATCTCAATTGTTTTACCGAATCCCATCATGTATTCGTCGATGGAATTGTCAAGCACCTCCTTAAGCAGAATATAGATACCATCATCGGGGGAAGATCCGTCGCCCAGTTTCCCGATGTACATACCCGGTCGTTTGCGAATATGCTCCTTCCAATCCAGTGTACGGATGCTCTCTTCTGAATAATTCGCTGACATACGCTATTCCTCTTCGAAAAATTAAAATTTTAGCTGTTTTGACCCCGGAAGTTAGGTGATCAGGCAATTTTCCCCGGTAAATTCACAGACTTCCCAAGTCATCGCAAATATAGTTAAAACAAGGTGTGTAGCCGTATCCATTTATTAACAAAGAAGTAACAATTGGGAAGGAGAATAAGTAAAAAGTAAAAAGTAAAAAGTAAAAAGTAAAAAGGAAAAAACAGGAAGGCTTAATTTATAGATAAAATTCTTTGTGGTCCTTTTCCCGCTCGCCTTAGCTTCCACCGGCACACGATGGGTGGAGGACTCAGCGAAGGAGGGGTGTGTAGAAGGTGTAACAAAGGCGCACGGCACAAGGCACAAGGCGCGAGGAACTAGCAGCACTTCAACACTCCTAAGTACTTTAGGCACTCCT
>CAYSAH010000181.1:0-2635 GCA_964428945.1 uncultured Bacteroidaceae bacterium
TTTTGGGGCGCGTACGCGGTGGTGGTGGCGGACTATGCCCAGAGCCTGGGCGCGTTGATTGAAGTGGTGAACCGTGTCGGCTCACTGTTCTACGGCGGCATGCTGGGCGTGTTTGTGGTGGCCTTTTACATGCCTCGCATCGGTGAGAAAGAATCCAAAGGGCCCCTTTACATTCAGTTCCTCCCCTTTTTTTATTTTCTTAAGCTGTGTGCTCACCAGTCCATCGTCAACCTCCTTGATCAGAACTTCGAGGGAGTCGCTGTTAACACCGCTGTATATAGAATATTCCCTTTGCTCACCCTTTCCTTTTAATCCCAGGTTGATATGCTGTCCGGGCTTGAACTCCATTCCTCCCCTTGAGATCTTCAAAACATAGGTTGATTCGTTCAAATGCCTTACTTCTTTCAAAACAAATTGATCCACTGTAGTTACTGTATTCATTCTTAAAAAATAGTTACAGATTATATAACAATTTGAAGGGAAATTGTTCAACTGAGCGCTAATTTTCCTCTGAATGAAAAACAAATTAATAAAAATGCTTCCACATCAGGACAAATGCTGCTCGCGTAAATCATCCTTATCAGGGAATGACATGATTATCGGCCCTCGGTTATCAGGCGGATCTGCAGAACACCGTTTTTCCCTGGCGGCTCAATAACTAATTTGGGGCAAAGAGTGAATTGCCATTGTTAAATTTCCTGTTCAGCAACAAATCAACCACCTGCACTCCATTCATCATGGTTCCATACAGACCATGTGCAAATTTAGGCTGGAAAAGATTCTTAACCGGTGTTTTCATTGGCAGTCTTTTCGGACCAAATTGAGTTACCAGAGAGGCCATATCATAGATACTTCCCGTGGGTGACCCTGAATAACGGGCATAGGTGGCAGGTGTGGAAATATCCTTCACAACAATATGCTTCCTCAGGCCAGGGATGAAATATTTCTCAGCAATATCAATCAGGAAATCGGCCCATTTTTCTTTTTTGGCAACATACTTTTTATAGTCTGTTTCCCGCAAGGTTTTCCAATCGCTCAATGCCCAGGGGGTGCTTCTTATGGTTACGGTATTTTTTGATCCTGTCGTTAACGAGGGGCATATCACCGCTGCATGAAAACAATCCTCAGAGAATGCATGGTCCCCGGCAAGAAATCCATCAAAGAGTTTTTCAGCAGTACCAAGCCCGGTTGAAACCACATTATACGGATAGTCCAGGTCCAGCTTTGTCAGATCAATCTTATCATCCAGTCCCAGTGCAACATTAAGCGATGAAGGGGACATAATAATATTTTCAAGTTTTTGAATATATTTTTCCGGAAGATATTCATCACCTACCAGTTGTCGCATTGCGAGCATCGGATCAACTGTTGTTATCACTTTGCCGGCCTTAATTTCATTCTTGTCCCCACTAATGATAACCCCTGAAACAGTGTTATTATTCACCACTATTTTTTCTACGCTTGCCCCGAATCGTATTTCTCCTCCCAGTGATTGAAATTTCTCAGCCAGCAAGGCAGGAAATTCATCGAAGAAACCATAGGGTCGAAAGCATTTTGTCATTGAGGAGAGCATTGCGCCTGTGGCTAAAATTGCAGAGGCACGATCAGACGGGACCCCGGAGAAGGAAGTAAATGTTTCCATCACTTCTCTGAGCTTTGGATCGGTAATTTCGAATTTATCCAGTAAGCCCGAGTAGGTCCTGTTCAGATTTGCTATTACTTTCGGGGCCCTGAATGGTGTTGCAAGGGTGTCCTTCAGAGTTGCATTGGCTTTCAGTTTTCGTACCTGTTTAAACATATCAACTGAATACTCCATCAATGCAATAATTTTACCCTTATCACCAGGAAATTTGCTGACCAGGTATTCAGTAAATTGTTCGGCACCAGCAGGTATCCGGTATTCCTCAACATGATCGCCGTGAACAACCAGCCTTCGCATGAAATTCTTCTCATAACGCTTAAGGTCTATCTCAATCCCCAGATATTCGAGTATGTCAATAATATCGGGGAAGAGTTGCGTGGTTTCAAAAACATATCCATCACGCATGTAGGCAGTGCTGAATCCTCCGGGATATTTATTCTGTTCAATGATCAGGGTTTTCATAGCAGTTGTATTCTTCAACCACATCAACCCTGAAGAGAGTCCGCTTAATCCGGAACCAATAATAATCAGATCATAATGTTCGCTTCCCGAATAGTTCGACACCAAACTATCCCGTCTTAATTGTTTTTCCTTAATCATATTGTTGAGGGTTTAAATAATCTACAAAACAGGTACCTCCCAGGGTTTCCGGTAATTTGGAAGCAGGTACCTGTCAGCTTCCGGATCGTTGATGAATTTGCTGTTCCCTGCATCCCAGTACAGCCTTCTTCCTGTTTTATAAGCAATATTTCCAAGGTGACATGTACGGGCAACGCCTGCAGCGATCTCCACCGGGCAGTTAAGTGAGGTCCCTTTCCGTATCGCCTCAGTGAAATTTACCATATGGTTATGAAGGCCCATCCCATCCCCCCTTATCAGCTCAACCCTTTCAAGTGTCGGGTTTCCTCCTTTTGGTTCCGGTATCACCTCCCAGCCATCGCGGTCAACCACCAGTGTCCCGTCATTTCCAACAAATCCAACTCCGTGAGATCT
>CAYSAH010000181.1:2645-7635 GCA_964428945.1 uncultured Bacteroidaceae bacterium
AGTATCCGCCATCTATACCTATTCCGTGGTCCCACAACATTGTAAAGCCGTCAAATTCGAAGATCGCCTGCTGGGTATCTGGGGTTTCGCAGGCATCATCGGGATAGGCAAATTTGCCTCCCATCGACATAACAGATTTTGGTGCATATTGCTTCATGCCGAAAAGGGCATAATCAACAATATGCACTCCCCAGTCGGTCATCATTCCGCCTGCATAGTCCCAGAACCACCTGAAATTAAAATGGAAGCGGTTTTGATTAAAGGGCCTTTTTGGTGCCGGTCCCAGCCAGAAATCGTAATCCACTCCCTCAGGGACATCACTATCGGGCAAGGTTGGAACAGATTTCATCCATCCCTGGTAGGACCATGCCCTGACAGTACGGATCATTCCAAGCTTTCCGGAATGGACATAGGCAATGGCATCCTGCCAGTGTTTGTCACTTCGCTGCCACTGGCCGATCTGTGCAATAGTATTATACCTGCCAACAGCCCGCTCCATGATATTACATTCTCCAATCGTATTTGCCAGGGGTTTTTCACAATAAATTGAATATCCCAGTTCCGCAGCATTTACAAATGGAATGGTGTGCCAGTGGTCGGGAGTTCCTATGATGATAACATCCAGTCCCTTATGCTCCAGCATTTTCCTGAAATCCTTATAGCCTTTGGGAGCTTTTCCCTGAATTTTTTCCACATCTGCGATCCGCTCCCGGAGCACATTGTCGTCCACATCACACAAGGCAGCACATTCAGTATTCGGTAAATTTAAAAATGCCCTGAGATCGGCAAAACCCATCCCCTTAACTCCAATAACACCACAGACAAGTTTGTCATTTGCTCCAGTAATTCCAGCATTCAATGTTGGAAACGAGGAAAGTCCGATAGCCGCAGAGGCAAAGGCGGACTTTTTTATAAAAGCGCGTCTGTTTGTCATATCAGAAGGCAAAACCAAAATTAACTCCGAAAGCAACATTGGGACCTGACCTGTCTCCCCCGATTTCAAACAAACTACCTGAGTCGCCCTGCATATCCCAGAGCAAGGTCCTGAAGCCCAATCCGGTATAAATATCCAGGGCAAATCCTCCGTCGGAGATCAACTGGTACCCGATCAGTCCGTTAATGTTCAGTTTTGCACCAGTTAGCACATCAGCCGCATTATCGAGGCTTGTTATCGATGCAGTGGCATAGGAAAAATGAGGAGCAAGATAGAAGCCCTCTATGCCCTCCGCCTCCCTGTTAATGTAAAATTTATAAATACCCTGTACTTTGTATCCGGCAGTATTGATACCGCTTATATTAGTTCCGGAGGCAGAAATATCGTCCAGGTTCAGCAGGAGACTTGGCCCAATATAAGATGCTCCGATCGTGAAGGATTGGCTGGGAAGCGTTTTCACTTCAAACAGGATCTTGTATTCCCCGGTAAGTGGAATAACCACCAGCCAGAATGGTCCGCCAAGGGCTGAGAGGGGGTTTGTTTTTATTATCATTTTTGGAGAAAAGGCACCTTCCTGTGCTGTTGCCTGCGGAACGCATAAAGCGATTGCAGATACGATTAATAACAAACTGATAAACTTTTTCATATTACTATCTTTTAATTATTACTATCATTCAGAGGTAAATTTAAAAGAATATTTGGATTTTGGGCAAAGGAAGGGAGGGAGAATAAGTAATAAGTAAAAAGTAAAAAGTAAAAAGTAGGTGAATACGTTCCCCTTCTTTGAATGTATTAGTTTGTAAATATTCATCATCTGAAAATAGAAGGGAGGTCCCTGATCGCTGTAGAAGGGCAACAAGGAAGGTGGAATGTCGAATGTCGAATATCGAATACCGAATACCGAATATCGAATATTGAACAAGGAACCTTGAATATTTGAAAGAATTAGGATAATAGGACTAATTCTGTTCTACAGGTTCATCTGGAAACAAATAATAGGGAATTGGCATGAGTTTATTTTATTACAGAAGGGATCAGGATTTGGGAGATGCTTGCTATGTATGAAAAAATAGTAATTTGCTAAACGGAAGAATGTATAGACTTTAACCACGAATATTAATTTACATATTCATCTATCCTATGATCTTTAATCAATGGTACCTGATCCTTGAATCCAGGGAACTGAAGCGTAAGAAGCCGCTCAAGGTAAAACGTCTGAACAAAACCCTTGCAATGTGGCGCGATGCCGAAGGCACCGCATGCTGTATCGAAGACAGGTGCTGCCACCGGGGCGCCTCCCTGTCCTGCGGCAGGGTTACAGGTGGAGAGATCCAGTGCCCCTTCCACGGTTTCACCTTCGACAGGAGCGGCAAGGTCACCTCTATTCCTGCAATAGGAAAAAATCAGCTTCCCCCGGAACACATGAAGGTAAATGCATACAAAACCTTCGAGGCTCATGGATTCATCTGGATCTGGTATGGCGAGCAGGAGAAGATTCAGGGCGAACCGTTTTTCTTCAAGGAATTAGGAAATTACCATCATGCTTCTTTTAAGGACAGCTGGAGCGTTCATTACACCAGGGTCATCGAAAATAACCTGGATGTCTTTCATCTTCCGTTTGTACACAGGACCTCCATCGGAAGCAGCAAAAAGACGCTTGTTAACGGTCCTTTTTTTGAAAGGAAGGGAGACCTGATTACCTTTTATGGGAACAATATTAAAGATGACGGCAACACCATCCCCTTAAAACCCAATTCAATACCAAACTACAGCAACAGCCATAAGCTTCAATTTCATTTTCCGAATATCTGGCTGGTATATACATCGAAAAACACGAAAATTCTTGCAGCTCCCGCCCCGGTGGATGATGAAAATACAGAAGTGTATATCAGGTATTACCAGGGATGGATGAAGATACCCTTAATAAAACAAATTTCAACATGGACAGGCAAGCTGATCACGATCATCATTGCCCGGCAGGACAGGAAAGTTGTAATCACCCAGCTTCCTGTTAAATCAGATTTAAAAAGCGATGAAAAGCTGATCGCCGGGGACCTTCCGATCGTTGAATACAGGAAGCACAGGGCGCAGCTAATGAATATCGAATATCGAATATTGAACAAGGAATGTTGAAGGACGGGGTCAATCGGAACCGGAAGCAGCTCAGAGATATGAGGAATTTTGAATAATGAATATCGAATATTGAATATCGAATATTGAATATTGAATATTAAACAAGGAAAGTAGAAGGGCGATTTCCTGAGCCTTTAGAAAATTTTGTGTAAACGCTTAAAATCAGAGTTTGCATCTTTCTTCAAATTTAATTAATAATTGTTGAAGGATCATACCCCAGTCCCGGATTGGTATGGTCCATTTTTTTTCGATATTTGTAATTGCCAGATAAACTGCCTCCGGAGCTGCTGTCCCGTGTTCGATATTCCTTGTTCCATATTCTTCTGTTCATTATTCATTGTTCGCTATTCTGCGGTTCTGCGCTTCCTTTTTTCTTTCTTCTGTTTTCCGTTTCCCTTTTCAGGTTTGCCTTTGCAGTTTCAATTGATTTTACAAAAATAGCCACCAGTTCATTGCTCTCTTTAATTCCTGAATTCAACATAGCAAGGTCCTTAAGCATTTTCGCTTTCCTTATGATCTTAAGGCAGATCAAGGTCTCCCTTAATTCTTTAAGTATAATTTTTGCTTTATGTATAAAATCCCTCCTTGATTCCGCTGCTTGTGCCTCCCCATATATTAAAGCACCAGCAGATCCGGACCTTATTATCTGAGCATGAAAATATTGTCCCTCAATCGTTGACGGCAACCTTCCTGCTAATTCTATAATCTGAACCGCGAAATCTATTAATCGATCTTCCAAATCAAATACTCTTCTTGCTTCCATGAGCTTTGTCTATTTATTAATTTATATAACACCCTGTTCAATTTTCCTTATTCATTATTCCTTGTTCGATATTCGTTATTCGTTATTCCTCACCCTGCCCACCCTTCCCTGTCGAGGTTCCTGTAATTCACTGCTTCGGCCACATGCGAGGGACCGATGAACTGTTCTTCCTCCAGGTCGGCGATTGTTCTGGATACTTTCAGTATCCGGTCGTATGCGCGTGCAGAAAGCCCCAGCTTTTCCATTGCATTTTTCAGGATAGCCTGGCTGTCGGAGCCCAGGGCACAGAATTTCCTAAGCATTGGGCTGTTCATATGGGCATTTGAATACACTCCTTTTATTCCTGCAAACCTTTTTTCCTGGATCTGGGCGCCCCTGATCACCCTTTCACGAATTTTCCTGCTGTCCTCCGCATCCCTGAGTTCCGACAATTGTTTGAATGGTACGGGGACGACTTCGATATGGATATCGATCCGGTCGAGCAAAGGTCCGGAAACCCTGTTCAGGTATTTTTTAACAGTCCCCGGGCTGCAGTCACAATTTTTTTCAGGGTGATTAAAAAAGCCGCAGGGGCAAGGATTCATGGAAGCGATCAGCACGAAATTGGCAGGGTAATCCACCGTGAATTTGGCCCTGCTTACAGTAATATAGCGATCTTCAAGTGGCTGGCGCAGCACCTCCAGCACATTCCTTTTAAATTCAGGCAGTTCATCCATAAAAAGTACGCCATTATGAGCCAGGGATATTTCCCCGGGCTGCGGAGAATTTCCTCCACCTACCAGGGCAACATCAGAAATCGTGTGGTGCGGTGCCCTGAAGGGGCGAAGTGTTACCAAACCTTCATCCCGTCCCATTTTACCAGCCACAGAATGAATTTTCGTTGTTTCCAGGGCCTCTTCGAGCGTCATCGGCGGAATGATCGACGGCATGCGTTTGGCCAGCATCGTTTTCCCTGAACCCGGCGGACCGATCATAATGGCATTATGAAGTCCGCAGGCTGCAATCATTAACGCACGCTTCACTGCCTCCTGGCCTTTTACATCGGAGAAATTCAGATCGTAACTTTCCATGTTTTTCATAAACTCCTCCCTGATATTGATACGGGTCGGGGCAATTCTTTCTGTTCCGGCAAGAAAATTATACGCCTGTTTAAGGTTTTC
>CAYSAH010000182.1:0-305 GCA_964428945.1 uncultured Bacteroidaceae bacterium
AAATAAGCCTATTTTTGGTTAAACTAAACTCACGTCCGAAAAATGGAATCTTACTACATTTTAATCGTCGCAGTGCTCTTTATACTTGCCATTTCCGACCTGATTGTCGGAGTAAGTAATGACGCCGTCAATTTCCTTAATTCTGCGATTGGATCAAAAGCTGCTCCCTACATGGTAATATTAGGAGTAGCAGCTGCAGGAGTGCTTATTGGAGCTGTTTTTTCAAACGGGATGATGGAAGTTGCAAGGAAAGGGATATTCCATCCTGATCAATTCACATTTGCCGAGATCATGGTTGTATTCCT
>CAYSAH010000182.1:315-7634 GCA_964428945.1 uncultured Bacteroidaceae bacterium
GGTTATGATGACTGATATCCTCCTGCTTGATTTCTTCAACACTGTGGGATTACCTACATCGACAACTGTATCTATTGTATTTGAGCTGCTGGGAGCTGCTGTAGCTGTAGCAATTTACAAGATCGCCGGATCAGAAGGCGAATTCTCCAATTTATCCACATTCATAAATTCTGATAGTGCTTTAAAAATAATATCGGGTATTTTCATTTCGGTAGTCGTTGCATTTTCAGTAGGCTTGATCATTATGGCCCTCGTAAGATTCGCCTTCTCTTTCAATATTATGAAGACCTATAAATTCTGGGGCGGGATCTGGGGTGGATTTTCGATCACCGCCATATTATACTTCCTGCTTATGAAAGGGGCCAAAGGCTCAACACTGATCAGTGAAGATATGCTGGATACCATTCAACAGAATACAAGCCAGATCCTGCTTATAAGTTTTCTTGGCTGGACCGCTATTTTACAATTAATTATAGTTTTTACGAGACTGAATATTTTAAAGTTCACTGTGCTTATAGGCACTTTTGCATTGGCAATGGCTTTTGCCGGTAACGACCTGGTTAACTTTATTGGTGTACCTCTCGCAGGATTTGAATCCTTCAAATCATTTATTGCATCTGGTGCCAGCCCTGATTCTTTTATGATGACTTCACTTACTGAAAAGGTAAATACACCTCTTTTCTTCCTCCTTGCGGCCGGATTGGTTATGGTACTTACCCTTCGTCTCTCAAAAAAAGCGAAGTCAGTAACTGCAACTACCATTGATCTCAGTCGCCAGGGAGAAGGCAGTGAAAGATTTGAATCATTCGGCCTGGCAAGATTTATTGTTAGAAGAACCATTGAGATAAGCAATGCGATTGGAAGAATCTTTCCCAAAAGACTTAAAGAATTTGCCAAAAACAGATTCGATTCATCTGAAAGTGATGAAGCAAATAAGAAGAATAAAATTTCATTTGACCTTATCAGAGCCTCTGTTAATCTTGTCGTTGCCAGTATATTAATAGCATTTGGAACTTCTCTGAAACTTCCATTATCCACTACATATGTTACCTTCATGGTAGCAATGGGGACCTCCCTTGCCGATGGGGCCTGGGGAAGGGAGAGTGCCGTTTACAGAATTTCAGGAGTGTTAACGGTCATTGGTGGATGGTTCTTTACTGCATTTACAGCCTTTATCGTCTCCTTCATCCTGGCTACCCTGATATTCTTCGGAAAGCTACCAGTAATAATCGCACTTATCGCAATTTCAATTTTCATTTTGCTTCGTACGCATGCATTCCACAAAAAGCGCTCTGAAACTGAGGAGAATTTGGAGAGTAAGAAACTGTCAGAGACCTTCGAGATCATCGCAGGTATTGAAAAGGATGTGAAAAGTGCAATTATACAAATATCAAAACTACTTTTCCTTACATACGATAGTTTCGCCAAGGAAAAGCTCAAAGAACTTAAATCCATAAAGAGACAGTCCAAAAAGCTTAATAGAAGTATTAAATCAATTAAGGAATCCTTGCCTTATACTCTGAAAAAGTTCCAGGAAAGTGAATTGGACAGCGGTCATAATTATGTGCAAGTAGTGGATTATCTGAAGGAGGCGAGCAATTCACTTCAACACATAATTATACCTGCTTTCAATCATATAGATAACAATCATGCCCTTGATCATGAACAAAGTAAGGACCTGAAACACTTTAATGAAAGCATCAATGAATTCTTTAATTTCAGTATTTCAATCCTGCAAAAAAGAAAGCATGAAGACCTTGACGATTTTAATAAGAAAAGAGAGCTGCTCATTGAAAATATAAACGACATCATTAAAAACAGGATCAAGATCCTTAAGAAGACAAAAAAAGGGACCAAAGTTAGTATGACCTATATTGAAATGCTTACAGAAACAAAAAACCTGATCTTACATGTATCTCAATTGGTTAAATCGAATACCAAGATGATGAATTCATTACAAAAGATAAAAAAATAAGCAAAGTTGATAAATACGTAAAGCCGGCTAGTCCGGCTTTACGTATTTATAGCCAATACCCTTTATCGTTTTAATGTATTCATCACCAAGCTTTTCACGCAATTTCCTGATGTGTACATCAATGGTCCTGTCGCCAACTATGATGTTCGATCCCCAGATACTGTCAAATATTTCTTCGCGGGAGAACACTTTATCTGGTTTGGAAATGAATAATGAGATCATTTCGAATTCCTTCCTTGGAAAGAATATCTCCTCGCCTTTCAGAAGTACAAGGTAGCGATCCCGATCAATAACAAGGTCGCCTGAAACTATTTTACTACGGGAATCATTGTTTCCTCCGTTTTGTAATACCAGAGATCGCTTTAAAAGTGATTTTATTTTACTTACCAATAATTTAGGTTTAATTGGTTTTGTAATATAATCATCACCGCCAGCTTCAAAACCAGCTATCTGTGAATAATCTTCACCCCTTGCAGTAAGAAAAGCCACAAGGGTGGCTTCCAGTTCCGGAATCTTTCTTATTTCCCCGCAGGTTTCAATCCCATCCATCCCGGGCATCATAACATCAAGAATAACTAAATGAGGAATCACTTCTTTTGCAATTGCCAGGGCCTCGGCACCAGTATTGGCCTTATAGATTTCGAATCCTTCGTTTTTAAGATTGTAACTTAGAAACTCTAATATATCCGCTTCGTCGTCGACAAGAAGGATTTTAAATTCATTCCAGTTCATTTTTGTGGCCTAAGTAAGCTATAAAGATAAAAAAATAGCGAATCTCAGAAACTATAAGCAGGTAAAAATGAAGCTGATACTTAAAATGTTGTAAAATGAAGGATCTTTACTATTATGAAGTACATATCCAAATACTGTCAAGTTTTCTTCGAATGTTAACAAAGCAAGATTTACAAATTCTTCTCTGTCAGTATGGCCTGGGAAGCCGTTCTCCCGGCAGAAATAGCTTTGATATTTAATTGAACGAGCTCATCTCCCTTTCTGCCAAAGAGGGTTTTGATGCTTTTCTCCAGTGCCTTGAGTTCTAATCCGATGAAAAGTGAAGCTGAGCCAAGCATAACAATATTTGAAACCTTCCGGGACCCAAGCTCCGCAGCAATCGAGTCTGAATCTATAATTATGCTCTTGCTTATCTTCCCAAATTCTTCAAGCAGAAGTTTTTCATCAGGATAATCATTAATATTAACAAAAGGTTTTAAATTGGATATAATCCAGCCAGCTTCATTCAGAAAGGGCAAGTACCTGAGGGCTTCCATGGGTTCCACAGAAAGGATAAGATCACAGCTCCCCTCAGGTATCAGGTCGGAGAAGACAGGCTTGTCTGAAATACGCAAATGTGATTGCACAGCACCTCCCCTTTGGCTCATGCCATGCACCTCAGCCTGTTTAACATACAAACCACTTTCAATTGCAGCAATTCCAATTACAGCAGCAATCGAAAGTATTCCCTGGCCACCTACTCCTGATAATATTATATCTGTTTTCATAATGAATATCTTTTAAAAATGCCTTTGATCAAAATAAGCCTATTTTCTAGAGGCAGTTTGAATACACTCCCTCCTGGCAATGATCACTGAAACACCCTCATATTTTAATTCATCGGAAATTATCCTGGTATTTAGTTCGTGGTATTTACGCAATGGGATGATCTCAATTAAATGCTCTTCCTCGACACCAAGTCCCAGGCATATCTTTGAAAGCCTGTTTGTTGCATGGGATCTCTGTCCGCCTGTCATACCTGTGGTTGAGTTATCCGATATAATAACGGTTATCGGTGTTTTCTCAATAACCGCGTCCAGCAGACCAGTCATTCCTGAATGGGTAAAAGTTGAATCACCAATTACGGCCACAGATGGCCTGAGACCTGCATCTGCAGCACCTTTTGCCATCGTTACTGAAGCCCCCATATCAACACAGGAATTGATCGCATTATAGGGAGGAAGGGCTCCCAGTGTATAGCATCCGATATCAGAAAATACCCTGCCAGGAGAATAAGGCATAAGCGCTTCATTTAATGCATTATACATATCTATATGGCTGCAGCCTTTGCAAAGAGCAGGTGGCCTGTTGGCCACGATCCCGGGTATGGAGTATCCTTCCTTTACTTCAATTCCAAGTGCCTTGGAAACAATCCTGGGATTTAGTTCCCCGTCGCGCGGGATCTTTCCATCCAGGCGACCATGGATCCTGTAGGACGATTCCAGAGCACCCTTGAGCAATTCCTCCAGCATGGGAGCCCCTTCCTCAAAGATGATCAATTCTTCAGTTTCGGATGCAATCTTCCTTAACAGACTAACTGGTACCGGATAATGGGAAATCTTAAGTACAGGATGGGCAAGTGCAAATTTTTCGGCGATCTCCATATAATAATTATAGGCAATTCCGCAAACAACAATCCCTCTTGTTCTATCCTGCCCCTCAATATACCTGTTAAACCCAGTTTTGGCGGCGTCTTCTTCAAGTAATACCTGGGATTCAAGCAGCCCTTTATATCTTTTACGAGCAAATGATGGAAGAAGGATGAATTGAGTAGGATCAGACGGGACTTGCAATGCATTTTCAGGTAGTAGGGTCTTACATAGCACCGCTGACCTTGAATGTGCAAGCCTGGTGGTAACCCTTATAAGGATAGGAAGATTATATTTTTCAGACAGTTCGAATGCTTTGTAGGTCATATCATAGCATTCCTGCTGGTTTGCCGGTTCGAGAACAGGTACCATCGAAAACTTACCATAAAATCTTGAATCCTGTTCGTTCTGCGATGAATGCATGGATGGATCATCAGCAACCAGTACTACCAGTCCACCATTTACACCTGTTATGGCTGAATTGATAAAGGGATCTGCAGCGACATTAAGGCCTACATGTTTCATGCAGGCAAGGGCTCTTTTCCCTGCGTAGGACATTCCCAGGGCTCCTTCCATTGCTGTCTTTTCATTGGCTGACCAATCCGAATGAATTCCTCTTTGAATTGCAACTTCTGAATGTTGTATGTATTCCGCGATTTCTGTTGAGGGTGTCCCGGGATAGGCATAAACACCGGAGATACCACTGTCAATAGCAGCCTGGGCGATAGCTTCATCCCCCAGTAAAACAAGTTTATCCATTACTTTTGCTTGTTGAATGATAAACCAAAAGTATAGAAAATAACTAGTGGAGGAATATATTCTTCAGCAGTTCGGTGATTGGACATGTAGACTATTAGACCAGGGATGAGGCTTGTCCCAATCAGCAATCAGAGAATCCGGGAATGATTAAAAATGATATTAAGCGGATGATATACTCATTATGAATAGAATGTCAATACTAGTTTTCTCAGACCACCATGATCCCTGAATTCGCAAAGGTAGATCCCTTGCCAGATACCCATATTCAGTCTTCCATTGGTAACAGGAATTGTAACGGAACTTCCCAAAAGGGACGATTTAAGGTGAGCAGGCATATCGTCTGAACCTTCAAGTACGTGGGTGTAAACCGGGTGATTATCAGGAACCAGGAGATCAAAAAAACCATCAAAATCAACACGAACGGAAGGATCCGCATTTTCATTTAAAGTAAGGGCTGCGGATGTGTGTTTTATAAAGATATGTAATACCCCATCGCCTTTCAATTGAGGAAGTTGTCCCAATATCTCCCCGGTAACAAGGTGGTATCCCCTTCGCCTGGGCTGTAAACTGATTTCCTTTTGAAGTATCATACGAACCCGCAAAAATGTTAATAAACTACAAATTTAGCTTATCGCAGGGAGAGTAAAGAAGATATACTGTTTTTTTACCTATTTTTGTCCGCTTATTCTTCATTTTATGGCTCAGCTGCGGGTAGTAGTTATATGTTTAATATTGGCTTGTCTGATCACTTCTCCGGCAGCATGCCAATTCTTTGGAGATAATAAAAAGGAGGATTTGATTCAGTTTTCTGGTGTTATTCGTAACCTTGAACACCGTCCCCTCGGTCATGTAAATATCGTGGTGCTTAATCGAAGCAGGGGGACTACTGCCGATTCACGAGGTCTTTTTTCATTTGTTGTTCATCCATATGATACTGTGCTCTTCAGTCATATTGGCTATAAACCGACCATTCATATTATTCCGGATTCATTGGGTGTCGATCAGTATCCATCCGATATATTCATGGTAAGTGACACGTTCCATCTTGCTGAAGTAAAGATCTTTCCATGGAAAACCTACGAGGAATTCAAGGAAGATTTTATTGCGATGGAAATGCCAACGGATGATGAAGCAAGAGCGATGAAGAATATTGCCCTGATCAAGACCCAGATTAAGGTAAATGATTTCAACTCAACCCCCAATATGAATTTCAGGGAAGTAATGCAGCAGGAATACAATCAATTATACTATGAGGGTCAGTACCCTTACTATACAGTGTTTGATCCAATGCGATGGGCCGAGTTCTTTAATGCTCTTAAGAGGGGCGACTTCAAAAAAAATGATTAACCGATAAAAATCAGGATGCATACAATTAAAAGCTGCATAATTCAGTTATTTCATTGATCGTACCATTTCATGAGAATCAGAATCCTTGCCATACTAGTATTTACAGTAATTTCGATCCATGTTTTCCCGCAGGGCCAGGCATTAATTTTCGGTTATGTTAAGGACTCGCTTGACCAGGCCATTGACCTTGCCAATGTTGCACTTTTTAATTCAAGGGAGGGCACAATGACCCGTGCAGACGGGTATTTCGAGATCAGTGTTCCTTCTGATCAGAAAGTTGAAATCATCGTATCGTGTGTTGGCTATGAGACCATGAGGAAGAACCTTGTGCTGCGCTCCGGGGACAGGAAAGAACTAAGCATGATCCTTAAACAGGATGTAAAAAGTATCGGACAGGTTTCCATAAGTGCACGGCAGGATAGGGCAAGTACCTTTCAGCGTATCAATGTAAAAGATCTTGATTATATGCCCAGTACTACGGGAAAGATCGAGGCAATAATAAAGTCACAAGCCGGTGTAAGCTCCAATAATGAGCTGAGTTCACAATATTCGGTACGAGGAGGAAATTTCGATGAAAACCTTGTATATGTCAATGATATTGAGATATACAGACCGTTCCTGGTCCGCTCAGGTGAACAGGAAGGATTAAGTTTTATCAATTCTGATATGGTGTCGTCCATTCGTTTTTCTGCAGGTGGTTTCGATGCAAGATATGGAGACAAGATGTCTTCAGCACTCGACATAAGTTATAAGCAGCCAACAAAATTTGCAGGGGCAGCCGATCTCAGCCTCCTGGGTGCATCACTGCAGTTTGAAGGTGTCTCCAGGAACCGCAGACTGAGTTATCTTGCCGGCTACAGGTACAAAACAACATCATA